>CBETCF010000197.1:0-3884 GCA_965534785.1 uncultured Psychrobacter sp. | reverse complement strand
CCTCAAAACTGCGTTCACTTTTTTCTTGAGTAATTTGGTCAGCGGCTATCGTTTGCGTGAGAGGTTTAATCGGCCAAGTCATGATAAAACGAGCACCACCAAGCTTGGGGCTTTCATCGACGCTCATACTACCATTGAACCAAAAAGCAATACGTGAAACGATAGATAAGCCTAAGCCGTAACCTCCTGAAGCGCGAGTACGACTGTCATCTAAACGGGCAAAAGGAATAAACACTTTTTCGCGATCTTCCTCCGGAATACCTTGTCCATCATCTTCGACACTGACAAAAGCATTACCTTTCTTGACCCAAGCACTAATAACGATAGTGCCTTCGGCATAACGTAGCGCATTACCAGCCAAGTTTTGGATGACTCGGTGTAAGTAACGGCGATCGGCTACGGCAGTCACCTTGCTATTAGGAGGATTGCCAACGACTTTGATATCTTTACCCAAAGCATTGGTTTCGCGGACGATCTGTTCGATCAACTCTTTGAGATTGACCGATTCTAAATCAAGTTTAGGAGAGCCTTCTTCTAACTTAGCGTAGGTCAAAATCTCATCGATCAAGCCATTAAGCGCCTCAATATCTTCATCGATATAATCACGCTGCATAAACCTTGAGTCTTCATCCTCAGTATCGGCAAGCATATCGACGGCAAAACGGATACGAGCAACCGGAGTACGCAGCTCATGTGAGACAGCGCGGGTCAGCTCTCGTTGTGATTCAATCAAGCGCTTAATGTGAGAAGTCATGGCGTTAAAAGTCGCTGAAAGCCGTGCAATCTCATCTTGGCCAATGACCTGAACTTGAATATCAAGGTTACCATCACTAACTTCATTAACCCCGACTTGGATCAGCTGCAGTTTGCGCTCTAGAGGGAAAATAAGGGCATAAACCCCTAAACTGATTAAGAACATACTAATCAGCACCATACTAATAATGAGATTCAAAGGATACCAATTGAATAAAGGCACTGGCCCCATCAAGATGGCCATGTCGTTTATCTCGGAAGGTATCACAATCTTGATAGACGAATTACCTTGGCTACTATTGCTATCCTCGAGCAAAATAACCACTTCATCACGGCGTAGACGCGCCAACTGATCATCATCTAATTTGAGAGTGTCTATCGCACTTAATGACAAGGGGTAAGAAAACGTTTCTTCAAGCTCAGATAAGCGCGTGCGCTTTTCGGGTAAAGTGATGTAATAAGATAAATCATCTAATAAAAATACCGCCATGGCCCGCACTTGTTGCTCACTGACCTGCGACATTCTAACCGTCAACACCTTACTACTATCTGGTAAGCGGTGATAAATATCGGCATAAGTAGGCTGAGTCACGTAGCGTACTATCGTTTGGCCATTGTCAAAACGACGCAACTCACTAGCGCTGAAGTCTATTTTTTCTTTCGGTACTATCCGAAAAGTCGAGCCAAACAAGCTACTAGCATCTGATAGCCAGTACTCACGCTGAGTTTCAGTTTCTTGACGACTAAGGCCTTCGCTGACTAAATAAAAAGCACCGGTCGCCATGTTTTCGCGGTAAGACTGCATGCGTTCTTGATTGATAGTATCCATCAATAACTGCGCAAATAGCGCTACACATAAGCAGACTAGTAGTAGTCCAGCATAGATTCGAACGAAGATACTGTGTTTTAGAGAGGAGACTAGTGACATAGTTGCCGTGACCAAACCATTGAATGATGATTTATTAGTAAAATTTGCTGTTGCTATTCTATAGCAACACTAGCAAAGATGTTAGAGATAGATGCACTAAAAATCTTTAATTAAAACTCAATTAAAACACATAACCTCAATTATAAGGTCAGAAAAGTAAAATTTAGTGATAAAAAAACCAGCGCTACGCTGGTTTTTAATACAAAAAAATCTGCATCAATAAAGTCTGCTATTAAAAGAAGCTTAGTTGCCTTCTTTAACAAACAGATAACCTTTACTACGTACGGTTTTGATACGCTTTGGATTTTCTGGATCATCACCAATCTTCGGACGAATGCGTGAGATACGCACATCAATAGAGCGATCTTGACCGTCATATTCGATACCGCGTAGACGCTCAAAGATATCTTCACGTGACAAAATGCGACCAGCGTTCGAAGCTAACAACCATAATAGGTCATATTCAGCACTAGTAAAGTCAACCAACTCATCACCTAGATTAACCGAACGACCGCCATTATCGATGACTAACTCGCCGAACTCTAAACGCTGTGGCACATCTTCTGATGGTGCGTTTTCTGAACGACGCAACAAGGCACGGATACGAGCCAATAGTACGCGTGGCTGGGCAGGCTTAGCGACATAGTCATCAGCGCCCATCTCTAGACCTAATACTTGATCCATATCTTCGGTACGAGCTGTTAACATTAGGATTGGGTTTTGGTAATGAGGACGTACTTCACGGCAGACCGTCAAGCCATCGCTACCAGGTAGCATAACATCCAATACCACCAAATCTGGTTGCTCGTTGACGATACGGCGAATAGCGCGGTTACCATCAGTTTCAATTGCTACTTCTAAGCCATTTTTAACCAAGTAGTCTTGGGTCAACATAGCCAGACGCTCATCGTCCTCAACGATCAAAATTCGAGGGGTGTTGTCGTCATCAGTTGTTGTCATCGTTATATCCTCTAGTACATCTAAATTAAAAACGGTAAAAGTGAAGCGAAAAAACCATTATCAAGAAAAAGTAGATTGGACAAAAACATAGGCTAGCTATAGTTAGTATGTCCTATGTTTTTATTTATTTGAACGGTTCAATCTGTGCAAGCTAGTATACTACTAAAGCTATATCTTACCCTACTATAGCCTATTATTATTAACAAAACCTATAAAAAACCCTGCATAAAGTATTAGTTTGCGTCCAATAAAAGTCAGGTTTTATCTTTTTAATAGATAAGAACCAATAACTTTAGAACATTTATAGGTAACAAGTAAAAAACTAAATAGTTCAGCTGAATATCATTGCTATCAAACTACATGCCTGTATGGACTATAGTAGCCTCAAATAATCTTACTTACTGTTATTGGTTCAGTTGCATAGCTAATATTATTAGCTTAATAATATAACTAAATCTTCTGCTTACTGCTAGTCTGTTTTCGCATAAATAACTTGGAAGCTTTATTTTTTAATAAATTATTGAATAATTTGAGTATTCATTTCAATATAACAGCGAAATTATCCTAAATCACAAAAATCAAAGCAAAAAAAACAGCCCTAGTGGACTGTTTTTTAAGAAGTAACTAATCGGCTCATACTTATCAAAGCAGACTAGCTAAAACAAACTTTCTTAAGAACGGTTTTTGTACTTACGGATAGTTTGTAGCTGAGCTACTGATTCAGCTAAAGAAGCCAACGCAGCGTTAGTCTGTAGCGTATCAGTTTGGTTGACTAGCATCTGTTCCGCTTGACGACGAGCTTCAACGATCTTGCTTTCATCAAGATTATGAGCACGCATAGCAGTATCAGCTAATACCGTAACCATTTTTGGCTGTACTTCTAACACACCACCTGATACGTAAATCACTTCTTCTTCACCGTTTGGTGTTTGCACGCGCATCGCACCCGGTTTTAGCAAAGTAATAAGCGGTGTGTGACCTGGCAATACACCAATCTCGCCTTCGGTACCCGTAGCTATCAACATGCTAATTTCGCCTGAATACAACTCTTCACGAGCACTTACGACGCGACATTGTAACGTTGCCATACTTAACTCCTTACGATCAAAACACAATCAAAACTGCGATGCGTTACTAACGGGCAAATAGTTTTATTATAACCTATCTGCCCTTTAGCAAATGCTAACACAACTTACGCTGCAGTAGATTTCATTTTTTCTGCTTTAGCAACGACTTCATCGAT
>CBETCF010000196.1:0-3884 GCA_965534785.1 uncultured Psychrobacter sp. | reverse complement strand
ATTTTCAAGTAAATAAGCGGCACCTAGTCCACCACCGGCACAAGTGGCCACAATGGCATAGCGGCCGCCTTCTTGTTTTAAGCGCTGTGCTGCCGTCTGCAGTAGTCGAATGCCTGTTGCCGCAAAAGGATTTCCCAGGCTCATAGAGCCGCCCCATAAATTCAACTTATCCATTGGAATATCGCCAAAAGGGTAGTCTGCACCAAAGCGAGACTGTACAAATTCTGCATCTGCCATACAGCTTCGATTAATCAAAATTTGTGCAGCAAAGGCTTCATGAATTTCCCACACCTCAATGTCTGAAAACTGCAACTGCTGACGCTTAAGCAAGGCAGGAATGGTCATGGCGGGTCCCAGCAGCATTTCATGGTTGAGATCATCGACACCCGACCATTCATAATCGATAATCAGTGCTTGAATGTCTAACTGATGCTCCTTGGCATAATCCACATCGGCTAATAATACCGCACCAGCGCCATCCGAAAACTTCGATGAATTCCCTGCGGTAATGATCCCATTAGTAGCAAAAACAGGCTTAAGGGCGGATAGTTGCGCTAAGCTACTCATGCGCGGCGGTTGATCATGAGTGATGTGTTCCTGACCAAACGTAACGGGTACAATTTGCTCAGCTAATTGCCCTTGCTCAATGGCTTGCATAGCATTATGTTGTCCTCTAAAAGTGTACTCATCAGAGGCCAGTCGGGAGACCCCAAAACGATCAACCATAGCTTCACAGGATTGACCCATAGTAAGTTTGGTGGTGTAGTCCGCGCTCTTTGGGATATCTAACGCTAAGTCTTTTAACCTGAGAGATTTTACTGCGTCCAAATAACCAAAAACCGTACTCTGGTTACGCAGTTTCATCGCACTACGGCGCATGGGCTGAGACAGACGAATCGGTACATCAGAGAAGTTATCAGTGCCGCCCGCCAAGCCAACTTTGATCCGACCTAAAAGAATCATATCGCAAATATTAGACACGCCAACATTGGGCGAAATGCCTGCCATCGCCACGGTATAAGCAGGGATACGGCTAGATAAACCTGCCTTTAACATAGCTTCGCGCGCCACGTTGGTCGTGTTCACTTCATGCAGCACGGTGCCGATGACTACTAAGCCTAGATCATCAATAGCACTTGGGCAGCGCTGCATGACACCTTGGATGGCATAAGCGGCCAACTCATAACTCATTAATGGGCTATAGGCGGTTGCGGTGTTTAAAAATGGCGTTCGAGCACTGGCAATCAAAGCTACGCCGCGATGGATTTTATTATCAATAGAGTGTGTATTTAACTTATTATCTGTTTTCATAATGCTTGCGCCTAAAGTTGCTAACGACTGCTTATACTAAAATAATAGCGAGTTTTACCTTTAGCTACTAGCTGATACTGATAATCGACTTTAACCTATGGTTTATTTTCTAGCAAATATTTAGCCAATCGAGCCTGCTAATGACCCTTTATTATCACTAAAACAGTTAATATTCATCAGTACATACAGATATCATGACGCCAAGGCTGAAAAATGCTAAGCTAGCGTCCATTATTATGTCTATATAGAACTGGTTTTGTCATGACCGAGACTACAGAGTTGCATAAATCGTCATTGCCGCCTGTGCAGGACGATAAAAGTATCTTCAATTTACCGAACAATCTGACGATTGCGCGAATTCTGATGATTCCGCTATTTGTGGCGATTGCTTATTGGCCGCCAGCGATGGGGATCGGTATGCCAGCGATTTCAAATAATGTCATCGCCAAAGTTGGGATGAGCGAGTTTAGCGATAGCTTATTACGTCATTTGCTACTGACTGGCGTCTTTATTATCGCGGCCATTACCGATTGGCTCGATGGTTATTTTGCGCGTAAGCTCAATGTGATGTCGGCCTTTGGACGTTTTTTAGATCCCGTTGCGGACAAGCTAATGGTGGCCGCCGCACTGATTATATTAGTCCAGTGGCATCCCAATATCATTATGGCGATAGCCGCGATTGTGATTATCTCACGTGAGATTGCGGTATCAGCACTGCGCGAATGGATGGCAGAATTAGGCGCTAGTACTAGCGTTGCTGTTTCTTATGTCGGCAAGCTAAAAACCACTTTTCAGATGGTCGCTATCACCGTGCTATTACTCAACTGGGAATCGCTTGAGACTATTGGCTATACTTTGATGGTCGCTGCAGTAATATTAACTTTATGGTCGATGATGATTTATCTAAGAGCTGCTTGGCCTTATTTAAAGCGTAGTGGCTAACGGTTACTCTTTCAGTATAAAAAAACGCCAGTCATATAGTCGACTGGCGTTTTCGTTTTTATAACTTATAGGTTCATTCGACTGCTGAGATTCAAATTACAACTCAAATGAAGAGCGAAAGTTAAATTAGCAATAAAAATCGCCAATGAAAAAATCTCATTGACGATTAATATGATAGTTATTCACTATTAATAAGTTTATAGCGAAAAATTAAACTGCTCACCAACGTTTTCAGCAGCTTTGCCATCTTGCAATGCAGCAGCAGCCATCTTGAACATGTTTACCGTTGAACTACCGCTCACCCAACACTCGACGCCATGCGGTACGACTTTAATCAACTGAACATTTTCGTCCTCGATACCATGCTCAAAAAAAGCATTATCCATAGGCGTCCATAGTTCTTCTAACTTTGCTTTATCGTTAGACAATTCAGCATTGGCGCTGACAGATACGTAGTCTTTGGCGTCTTGGCTAGAGTAGGTCAAACCAACTTTCTTGTTATCTTGCAGATCTTTAACCACATCTGACTTCTTATCACCAATAAACCAAATCTCTTTCGCACCAAAACTTGTTTCTCTAGTGGTCATCGGCCAAGCATGCAAATCACCCTTGGAATTAATAGTGCTCATCATGGCAAATTTAATGTCTTTGACGATGTCTTGTGCTCTATCGATATTATCTTGCTTGCTCATAGTGATATCCTTTTTGGTTAAAATTATTTTTATTAATTGATTGTGAGTATTTACGCTTTATAGAATAACGACAGTTACCTATATAGATATATAGCTTGCCAGTAATGCGATGTGACCGTTTGTAAGCTGTATATGGGTTAAGTAAAACAGCATTGAGGTTAAGCAAAGATGAATTTCTCCTGCTTTGCTCCTGCTTATTTTGCCTCTTCTTGTTATAATGCAGCGACCATTTACTTTGCGTAGCAGTAATGCGTATTACTGCTCATATCTTATGGAATATGCCTCTATGATGACCATTGCCGGACAGCCGTTTTTGACCGATTTTCAAACGCAGCAACTCATTACTCAGTTTCAGCAAAAAACCGATCTAAACGTAACGCACATTAGTACTCAGCAAGTCTTTGTGCTCTCAAGAGAGCTTTCCGGTGAGGAGCAAAAAAAGGCATTGGATTTGCTTGGCGTCAAGCAAGACAGCCAACTTGATGCGCCAACCGCTAATCAGTTACAAGTCATCGTTAGTCCACGTTTTGGCACCATTTCACCATGGGCGAGTAAAGCGACCGATATCTTCAATAACTGTGATTTGAAAATCAATCGGGTAGAGCGAGTTATTGTTTATACACTAACCCTCGATGGTGAAACAGTTGAGATACTACCTAAAGCCGCTGAGCAGTTATTGTTTGACCGCATGACCCAGAGCTTGGTTTATGATTTGGCAAAAGTGAACCAGTTATTTGACGATGAGCCACCTGCTACTTTGAACCGTATTGATGTTATCGGTGCAGGGCGTAGTGCTTTAGAATCCGCGAATACTGAGTTTGGCTTTGCGCTATCGAGTGAAGATATCGACTATTTGATGAACGCTTATGTCAATGAGTTGAAGCGTAATCCAACTGACGTTGAGCTGATGATGTTTGCGCAGGCCAACTCAGAGCATTG
>CBETCF010000195.1:0-3886 GCA_965534785.1 uncultured Psychrobacter sp. | reverse complement strand
ACTAGCGGTAAAAATGTCTTTTCAAAAAACAGTACTTGATCTTCAGCATCATTAACCACATAGATAATTTGCTGCGGGAATAAACGCGGGTTGATAGTATGACATACCATGCCAGCGCCAGACACGCCGTACCAGATCTCAAGGTGACGACGGTTATTCCAAGCGATAGTCGCTAAGCGATCACCCTGCTCTATGCCAAGCTTGGCTAAGGCATTAGCGAGGCGCTTACTATTGCTATGGATAGTTTTCCAATCCGAATGGGTCGTACTACCATCAGTCTCACGTGAATAAATCGGCGTATCGCCATGATAGTTGGCAGCATGTTGAATTAAATGGCTAATCAACAATGGGCGTTGCATCATCTGTCCGAGCATACTTTCCTCCTTGAAAGGTCGTTCTGAATAATTGGATATTACCTAAGCTAACAAACTCATAAAAAGTTCAATAAACCAAAATGATAAGTGTGTTAATAACGTCCAAAGGTTGTTTTTGAGAAGTTATATATCCATTAAAGTTACATAAAACGTGAGGCCAGTTCTTTCATAATCTCGTTAGTACCGCCATAGATTTTTTGTACTCGGGCATCAGCGTATAGCCTAGCAATCGGGTATTCCATCATGTAGCCATAACCGCCAAATAGCTGTACGCATTCATCCATGACGATACACTGTTTTTCAGTGACCCAATATTTGATTAGCGCGGCATGCTCAACGGTTAAATTTTTCTCTAGTAGTGCTTCAATAGCGGCATCACATAGCGCACTTGAGGCGATATAGTGAGTATTACATTCAGCTAATTTAAAACGGGTATTTTGAAAACTCCATACTGGCTTACCAAAGGCAGTACGCTCTTTAGTATAGTCAATGGTCAAATCTAGCGCTAGCTTCATGGCGCCAATTCCTGCTAAAGCTACGATCAAGCGCTCTTGCGGTAACTCTTGCATAAGCTGTGCGAAGCCCGTACCTTCAACAGTACCAAGCAGATTCGCTTGCGGAACCCGCATATTGCTAAAGAATAGCTCCGAGGTATCTTGTGAAGCCATACCTAGCTTTTTTAGCTTTTTGCCACGCTCAAACCCGGGTGCATTATCGGTTTCTACTACAATGAGCGAAACACCTTTCGCCCCTTGCTCTCTATCGGTTTTGCAAGCTACGATTATTAAATTGCCCAATTGACCATTAGTAATAAAAGTCTTTGAGCCATTGATAATATAGTCGTCGCCGTCTTTGACCGCGAAGGTTTTGATATTCTGTAAGTCAGAGCCTGTACCCGGCTCAGTCATAGCAATAGCGCCAATAAGCTCACCGGTTGCCATCTTAGGTAGCCATTTTTGCTTTTGCTCTTCGGTACCATGATGCAAAATATAAGGGGCGACAATTCCTGAATGCAAAAAGCCGCCAAAACCTGCTTGGTTGGCTTCTGACTGCGCATAAATCAGCGCCGCTTCATGACGAAAGTCACCACCCGCTCCACCATATTCTTCCGGCATCGAGGCACATAAAAAGCCCATTTCACCAGCTTCTAACCAGGCTTCACGATCAAGCATGCCGTTATCGCGCCATTTTTCATCATGCACTTCCCAATCTCTAAAGAGTTTTAGCGCACTCTCATGCAGCATCTCAATTTCTTCGTCCATCCATTTCGGTTTAAAACAGGCGATAGTCATAAAGTCTTCCTTGATAAGGTATTAGTTTTGAATGAGTACTACAGTGTTAACAATTACTAAGTGAAATAAACTTATAAAATTTGGTAATCATAATTACCGTATATAGCAAATCTTTAAATATATATTAATGCTGCTTTATAGCTATTATCTTATAAAATTAATATTATATTTGCAATAAAATACTTTATAATGGTAATTATTATTATCATAAATATCAACGACCCGTTTTTAAAAATTAACACCCTAATACTCTCACGGAGATATTAAATATGAAAGCTACTCAGCCAAAATCGCAAGTTGGTGCTAAAACTAGCAATGATAAAAAAAGCGCTAAAAACAAAAGTATCAAACATAAAAGTGACTGTGCTCAATCAAATACCCAAACGGATTCTTTGACCTTAGCACCTCTATTCGATATGCGCCCTGCCACTTTGGATAAGATAGAAAAAGCGGTGCGCCAGCTTTTTGCTGGTAGTGATGCTAGCGATATTACGATGATACAAATTGCCAAAGCTGCAAACGTTTCACTACAGACGCTATATAAGTATTTTGGGGATAAGCAAACGGTACTTTATACCATTATGGATCTAGTGCTAGGCAGGCTAGCGACAAGAATGATGGATCATTTGCAAGGCATCGATAGTGTGGAGGGTCGCCTACGTAAGACGCTATGGGTATGCTTAGATTTTGTAGATAATCATCCTGACGCGGTGATGGTGTTATCGAAAGTATCTCTCTCACGTTTTCATAATATCGCCATTTATAATAATAAAGACCTTATTAATGCTTTTTTGAGTGTACTTGAGGATGGTCAGCAGCGCGGTGTGCTAGTTGATACGGTTCCCCTGCATATCTTATTCGATGTGTTTATGGGATTTATCAGTCGCTTGGGCATCATGCAAACTATTCGTCAAGCAGAGGCCCCACTCAATGCAAATTTTGACGCCTTATTTAATATATTGTGGCGCTCCATGTCAAAACCTGAGACGGCATAAAATTCATCTTAGTAGCGCTATTTTTTAAAGGGCGTTGACTATAGTGCTAAGCCAAATGATAACGTAGAACTCCTGAGGGGTCTGAATCATCGCAAACTGCATGACCGCTATTGACTAAAAAAGTAGCGTGGGCAAAGGTTTCTTCTAGAGCCATGCAGCGCTCAAAGCCGCGCTTATGCTTCCAGCCTAACACTGTACTTAAATCATTAACGGTATGCCACTGACTGAGGCTTACTAGCAATTTTTCTAAAGAGTGCTCATGATGCGCTATGACTTGTTGCACTCGCTGCTCGCCATGATATAAAGGCTTATTATGTGCAGGTAACACTAGCGCTTCGGGACTTATCCATTCCAGCATATCATTTAAGCTATAAAGCCACCCTGCTAGAGGGTCAGCCTCTTGGCTTAAATGACTAATGCCAACATAAGGAGTAATATGCGCAATAATTTGATCGCCTGAGATTAGGACATCACCTGAGGCTCTTTGTAGACAGAGGTGCTCTATAGAATGCCCTGAGCCGGACCAAAGATGCCAATCCATATCTCCTATTTTTATAGTATCACCAGACTTTACGAGGGTTACCTCAGTAGGTAGTGACCCATAAAGCGTATCAAAAAATGCAAGACCGTCTTCTAATCCCTCCATATCTGCTGCTGAAGCATCTAGCTGCTGATAAAATTGAATTAAATCCTCATAATCTTTCGCATGACGATAGTTTTGCTCATTCAGCGCTTGGCGCATTTCCTTTTCAGAGATATACAAAGGCGCCGCGCAATAGTCCTGTAACCATCCAGCCAGCCCTATGTGATCCGGATGAGAATGAGTCACTAAAATACCCGTCACTTTGGCTATGCCCGGTAAATTAGTCAATAAGGTTTGCCAAAGATTCTTATTTTCGGTTGAATGCGGGCCAGTATCGACAATGAACCAGCCTTCTGTATCTTTAATAAGATAGATATTAATATGATCAAGTTTGCCCGGTATCTTCATCCGAGTCCAAAGCACACCATCAGCCACTTTAATCAACTCACCAAAATCTGGTGGATTAAATTTATTATTTAGTTTGTTCATAATTGTACCTAATAGCGGTTGTTCAAATTTTTGCGGTGAATCAATACTGTGTTGAGCACTTTAATGAATTAAACTATTACAGAGAAAGCTCATGTCATTTTTTATCTCAAAAAATAAGCTATAAGCCTTTAGATGAAAAGCTTATAGCTATAC
>CBETCF010000194.1:0-3938 GCA_965534785.1 uncultured Psychrobacter sp. | reverse complement strand
AGCGTAGTACCTAGTCCCCATCGTCTAGAGGCCTAGGACACCGCCCTTTCACGGCGGTAACGGGGGTTCGAATCCCCCTGGGGACGCCACATATTAAAATGCTTTTTTTAATATTAAGCGTTTTAAAAACCTTCAAAGTCTTATAGATTTTGAAGGTTTTTTTATGCCCGTCTATTTACCTTCTTTCTTATACGTTTTTGCGTTCTAAAGCTTTTACCTGTAAACAAAAAAAAGCCAGCTCAGCGCTGACTCTTTTGATAGTTTTATATATAAGCTGTAGCTAGAAACCTTAGTGCTAGCTATTATAAAAACATTCTAAATTTTATCTGCTAATACCAACCATACTAAGGCAAGCATAATCAATATTGCTAGTACGGTCTGAATAAGAAAAAACGCTTTATGCTGTCCAATAACCCTATTAAATGTTAGTCCGAGGGCATTATATTTTATAGGTTGCATGTCACTATCTCCTGCTGTTTTTTGATGCTCATAGTAATCTTGTAAGACATCCAAAAATTGCTGCCATTGATTATTATTCCAATCATAAGGCTTAAATGGCATTAAGGCTTTAACCTTAGGATCTTTTAACATCCAACGCTCAAGAATAATAGAGCGTAATGACCAACTGGTAAAACGACGTTCGCTAATAGCTGAAAAATCTAGAGTTTGTACATCCTTATGACGCTCGTCTCTTAATAAACTATTTTTAAGATTGGTTAAGGCTTGCTCCGTACCCTCAATGTATTGAAAGAAGTAGCCATTGCCATAGCAAAGGATTCCTGATATACCCTCAGCTTCATTATTTTGTATTGAAATCTTAGCAATATCATTAAGGGTACTAGCGCCGGACAACCCTATAGAAGTGATACGACTAATATATATAAATTGATAGAGATCAATATTGTCTGAACCTGTTATTTCATTGAGCTTTGACAATCAGATTCTCCTTATTATGATATGAACCAATAAATAAGCAAACTAGTTATTAGATAACTAGTGCTCATAAATAGTGCTTATAACTAACAATATAGAGGCATGACAAGATCGACTTAGAGCTCTTGATATATTATTGATTTTATAAGATTTTTAGTTGTTTTGTATAGTCTTAGTTACATCATAGGCCTTTTTCGTCAATAAAGCAAATAACTACTATAATAAGTCTTATTTTATGCTAAAAAAAGTGGATTCATATTAATTATCAATACTATAGGCCGTGCTGAATAGCGAATTAGAGAAGCAAGCTTTACCTTAGCTCATAGCTTGGTAAGCTAGTACCCAGAATAATAGCGATAAAGTTTACGGATTAGAGTATTAAGAAACGAGAGCTAGTATTGGTTTTAGGAGAATGAAAATAAGGGTGAGTTAATAAAAAGGTATAAAGATTAGACTGGCGCTTGAGCAGCTAAAATAGCAGCTAATAAAATAGCATCCTCAGGGAAAGTTAGTTTAATATTTTGACGACTACCCGTTATCAGACGAATAGGTAGCTCTAAGTATTCGAAAGCACTAGCCTCATCAGTAATACTTAACTGATGCTCATCGACATAATTTAGTAGACGGCTTAGCTCTCCCACTCGAAACACTTGCGGTGTTTGGGCTTGCCATATCTGACTACGATCGATAGTCCTATCTATATAAAAACTATCTTTTTTGGATGATGGTGAGCTACTGTCAGTAACAGCATTAGTATCAATGTTACTATCTGTCTTTGCCAACTCTTTAGACTGCTTTAAGGTATCTGCCACAGGAGCGGCTAGGATAGCGCCATAAGGCTCAAACATGGCCGCGCTTATGACTTCGTTGATGTCAGTGGTTGGCACTGCAGGACGAGCAGCATCATGTATCACTATCAAGTCACTCTCATCAGCACCATTATCAATAATAGCCTTAACGCCTGCTTGTACTGACTGCCAACGCTCCATGCCGCCTACAACATAATGCATGGGTAGCTCAAAGGTTAAGTTTTTCGCTACCTTATCATCAGCCGCGATAACCAGAAAGCAGCTCTCTATATAAGCACTAGAAGCTAATCTAGTCACGCTATGCTGTAATAGGGTTCGGTCATTTAAAATGGTGTACTGTTTGGCAACGGCTGCGCCAAAACGATTGCCGCGACCTGCTGCGACAATCATAGTATGTATATTAGGAGTGGTATTCATGAAAGGATTATCATTGATAATAGAGTGAAGCGACTAATTATAGCGACTGTGAGTAGTCGGTGCGGTAGATATTTGCACAAAAGTCTCATGAGGTTTGATTAGCCCTAGATCTAAGCGCGCATGTTCTTCTACCGCTTCAAGACCAGTCTTTAGATCGTGAACGTCAGTACGCAGCAGCTCATTAGCTGCCATTTGATTATCATTAGACTGTTGTTGCTCTTCAATCTGGGTCAAAAGCTGACTGCTAGCAAAGTGACCATTATCACCTAACCAATATTGATATTGTAGGCTTAACAATACCGCAACTGCTAAAGCAAATAACATAAATTGGCTAAAATATTTCATAAGAAAACTTCATAAAAATACTGCCAAACGGTCTTTTTTTAGACCTCAAAAAAAGACCATCTAGCTTAGATCAGGTATTAGCTACCCATTATCCACGTAAACCGATAAACTCTTCGCGGCCACGGTAGCTTGCACGCACTTGCTGCTCGATACGCAATAGCTGGTTGTATTTAGCAACGCGATCTGAGCGGCATAAAGAGCCTGTTTTAATTTGACCTGCTGCGGTACCCACTGCTAAATCAGCGATAGTGCTATCTTCAGTCTCGCCTGAGCGATGCGAGATAACAGTGGCATAACCATTCTTTTTGGCCATGTAAATCGCATCTAAAGTTTCAGACAAAGTGCCGATTTGGTTAAACTTAATCAAGATCGCATTAGCCACTTGCTTATCTATGCCTTCTTGCAAAATAGCTGGATTGGTCACAAATAAGTCATCGCCAACTAATTGTACTTTGTCACCAATTTGCTCAGTTAAGTACTTCCAGCCGTCCCAATCAGACTCATCAAGACCATCTTCGATAGAGATAATCGGATACTGACGGGCAAGCCCTACTAAATAATCAGAGAAACCTTGGCTATCGAAAGTCTTATTGCCCTCGCCTGCCAAGATATATTTACCATCTTTATAGAACTCACTAGCTGCACAGTCAAGGGCTAAGTGGATATCTTCACCCGCTTTATAACCGACTTGCTCAATCGCTTGCATGATGACAGTAATCGCTTCTTCATTACTGCGTAAGTTTGGTGCAAAACCCCCTTCGTCGCCAACAGAAACACTTAAACCTTGTGATTTCAATACTGACTTTAGGCTATGAAAAATCTCCGTACCTGCCCGCAGTGCTTCTGAGAAGCTAGTAAAACCCACTGGCTCGATCATAAACTCTTGAATATCTACGGTGTTATCCGCATGCTCGCCACCATTTAAGATATTCATCATTGGCACTGGCATAGTCAATGACGTCTGATTACGCAAGTTGGCAATGTATTGATGTAGTGGCAAACTTTGTGACTTAGCCGCCGCTTTGGCAGTAGCTAAAGACACCGCTAGCATAGCATTAGCGCCTAGGTTTCCTTTATTATCAGTGCCATCAAGCGCAATCATCCTATCATCAATTTTTTGCTGCTCAGTAACATCTTTATCCATCAACGCGCTACGTATTTGGCTGTTGACGTTGGCTACTGCTTTTTTGACACCTTTACCCATGTAGCGATCTTTGTCGCCATCACGTAGCTCTAGCGCTTCACGTGAGCCCGTTGATGCGCCACTTGGTGCGGCTGCACGGCCAATAGTGCCGTCAGCTAAGGTCACATCCGCTTCAATCGTTGGATTGCCACGTGAGTCTAAAATTTCACGAGCGCGGATATCTTTAATTGCGGTAACGTTGGTGGTTTCTTCAGCGTACATAATGTCTGTTAATTCCTTTGGTCATGCCA
>CBETCF010000193.1:0-4017 GCA_965534785.1 uncultured Psychrobacter sp. | reverse complement strand
CCAAAGCGATTGGTGCTCATGCGGACGGTATTATTGTGGGTAGTGCGCTGGTGCAAAACTTTGCCGATATCGACGCTAATGATACGCAAGCCGTTGCGGATGCGCAGCAGCGTATTATGGTTAAGATGGATGAGTTGCGAGATGCTTTAGATAGCTTGTAACTTTCATATCTAAGCTTTGAGTTTTTTGTTAGTTGATGACGGTTGAATACACCCTAAATATAGCCAAAAATTATCTATTATCAAAATACGGAATGACTTTGCTAATTTTAGTTTACGTGTGTAAACTAAGACCATATATAACTTATTGGGTACTAAGCAAAGTAGCTTAAGTAATACTACTTTTAGTAGCTTATGCGACATTACTCAAGACAATAGGTATAAACGGACAGCAATACCCCCTAAAAAGTATAAACGGTTATGAGCAATTTGCTCAGTAGCCTTTGATAATGGCGAATAATATGACTGAAATTATGGAAAAATCTGAGACGCAAAATGATGGTAGTAAAGCTGCAGCAGATTCAGCTAGTCAATCTTGGTTTAATCGTCCGATTCCGGGTATTAAACAACAGTTGACGCCTGCACTAACTGCCGTTGAGACCGAACCCTCAACTAAGTGTCCGAACTGTCATTCGATGATTACCAATACCGCGCTTATCTTTAACTGTTATGTCTGTCCGCACTGCGATCATCATTTAGCGATGACGGCTCGCGAGCGCTTGCAATGGTTTTTAGATCAAGTTGACGGTGAGCTTGGACAAGAGTTTGTAGCAAAAGATCCTTTAGGTTTTATCGATAGCAAACCTTATCCTCAGCGTATGGAACAAGCTCAGGCTAAGACTGGCGAGAGTGAAGCGTTAATTGTATTGTACGGTAAGCTGCGTAATCTTGAAGTGGTTGCTTGCGCTTTTGATTTTCAGTTTATGGGCGGTTCTATGGGCTCAGTAGTAGGGGATCGCTTTGTACAAGCGGCTGAGAAATCTTTAGCAGAGAATAAGCCTTTGATCTGCTTTGCAGCCTCTGGTGGCGCACGTATGCAAGAAGGGCTACTGTCCTTAATGCAAATGGCGCGTACTGCGGCGGCGGTTGAGCGTCTGCGTATTGCAGGTATTCCATACATAGTCGTACTGACCAACCCTGTTTATGGTGGCGTTACGGCATCCTTGGCTATGTTAGGCGATATACATTTAGCTGAGCCCAAAGCGATGATCGGTTTTGCTGGCAAGCGTGTTATTGAACAGACGGTGCGTGAAACTCTAGAAGAGCCGTTCCAGCGTGCTGAGTTTTTATTAGAGCATGGCGTTGTTGATGAAGTGGTACATCGTCATCAGATGATAGATACTATTTATCGTCTACTAGCCAAGCTATGTCATCAGCCTAATGTTGATGCTTAATTAACTATAGTTATCTTTTTTAAGATAAACTACCAGCATATCTAATAGCATTTATCGTGAATAGCGGTAAATGCTATTTTTTTGGCTTTAAAATAAGGTGTTTAACAATGAATAGTATTGCTTGCTAGACGCTTGGGCTTTATCATCATTGCCATCATATCTTTTGTACAATTAATCCTAAATAAAAAGATTACAGCTATTATAGCGTGCTACTGGTATAAATTTTTCTGGCGTGCTGCGTTCCCAGAGGCTGCGCAAAATTCATTCCAGTAGCACTGTATTTATTTTATAGTGGATTGACTATAACTATAATTTTCACTTTTAAATATAGGCTCTATTCATGGCACCTTCTTCTAACTCAGTTCCCTTGGCTAGTCCTAACAGTGATTCAAGCCTGACGGAGTGGCTCAACTATATGCAGCAGATCCATGTATCGGCTATAGATATGGGCTTATCAAGGGTATTACCCGTAGCTGAACATTTAGGCATCGTACAGTCAGCGAAAGAAGAGGCCTATGTATTTACGGTAGCGGGTACGAATGGTAAAGGCTCGACGACCGCTGTTATTAGCGAGATATGTCAAGCTGCTGGTTATAAGACCGCGCTATATCAATCACCACATTTAAGCGTCTTTAATGAGCGGGTACGCATCAATGGCAAGATGGTCAGCGATGACACTTTGATTACTGCTTTTAATAAAGTTGAGTTGGCAAGATTGCATTGTGAGTTGACACTTTCCTTCTTTGAGATGACGACATTAGCGGCATTATTGATATTTGCAGAGGCTGACTGCGATGTTTGGGTGTTAGAGGTAGGTTTAGGCGGACGCCTAGATGTGGTCAATATCATTGATGCTGATATGGCAGTGATTACTAACATTGGCATCGATCACGTCGATTGGTTAGGCGATAATATAGAAGATATAGGTCGCGAGAAGGCCGGTATCTTACGTGATAATATGAGCTTAATTTATGGCTCGACTAAGATGCCAGATAGCGTGAAACAGCTCATTGACCAGCACAACGTGACTTGTTATCAAGTTGGTGAGGATTTTTATTATCGTGAAATAGACTTTGACCATAGTAATAACAATAACCAGCCTAGTAGCGATGAAAGGCGAGAGTGGCATTATAGTAATGCCGCAGTTACTCTACAGCTACCGCGTCCCAAGCTGTCATTGATGAATACTGCCAATGCTTTGTCGGCAGTGCTAGCCAGTCCGCTTAATGTCGATATTAGCGCTATTAAGCAAGCGTTAGAGACAGTCAAATTGGCCGGACGTTTTGATTATCGTCAATGGGCTAATCGTCACTGGCTATTTGATGTGGCTCATAATGAGCATGGCGTAGAGTTTATGTTGGCGCAACTGCTACCTTTATGGCAAAAGCATGTTGAGCGTTTATCGGATAATAAAACGGCAAATATTAAGCTGTTATTCTCAATGCTAGGCGATAAGGATATAGAGTTGGTGGTCAAGCGCTTAACGCAAGCCAATTTGCCCATTACTGACTGGTACATCGCTGAAATCGATTATCCACGGGCAGCTAGTGTTGAGCAATTGACCGAAGCGCTAAGTCAGCATGTGGATAGTAGTAAAATCAACCCTTTTGAAAGTTTGTCACAAGCGACCGATGCTATAATCAATGCCAGCCAGCCTGGAGATTTAATTTTAGTTTGCGGCTCATTTCATACTATTGGTGAAACGCTTGCCGCTTTAGCAATAGAAGCTGTTAGTTAAAGAGTTACTGGTTAGCAAAGGTTAGCAGATAAAGCCATTTTTCGCTAAATTTTACCTAGCAAGTTGTAATAGCACGACAGCAGACAACATTAAAAATTTGTTTTATAATCAAAGCGCTTTGCTAAGCGAGTTGTTGCTTTTATTAAGAGTAGATAAATGATTTATATTAAAAACAGCGTTGATGTATAGTAAAGGCTTGAGCAATACTCCTTGAGTACAGGTTTATTAGGTGATCATTTTTACCAACTAAGGAATTTAAACGGATGAATTTTTCTAGACAAGCCTTATTGGGCATAGGAATGATTATTGGTGGTAGCGTGATGTTATACGCTATGGTGCAACAGATTGGTGTCAGTGACAACAATACGACTGCACCTGCTATGGTAGAAACCTCAACTACTGAACAAACGCCAACGGCACCACTGACAACAGATATTGATACCGAAAAAAGGCTATTGGCACAAAAGCAAAAAGAGCGTGCTACGCGAGTGGCTGAACAAGAAAAGCGGGCTAAACAGTTTTTGGCTGAGCAGGAGTCAGCAGAAGCCAAAGCGCTGGCCAAATCACGAGCTGAAAATCAACGATATATCGACAATAACACGCCAGAAGTTATCGATGAAGAGGGTAGTGAAGAAACGCTAGCGACGCCTACTGTGCAGCCGCGCACAGAGACTTCTAGTGCGACAACGCCACAAACTAATACTACAGCAACTACTAATAATGCTGCTGCTAAAGCTCAACAGCAAGCGGCAGAAGCTAATCGGCTAGCAGAAGCTAAGCGAGTATCGGAACGTCAACAAGCTGCACAACAAAAAGCAGAGGCCGAAGCTAAAGCGCAAGCTGCGGCTAAGCAGAAAGCAGAGCAAAAGGCGGCTGAGAAAAAGGC
>CBETCF010000192.1:0-4023 GCA_965534785.1 uncultured Psychrobacter sp. | reverse complement strand
TCGGCAATTAAGGGCACGCTGACCAATTTACGAATCTCGCCAAAGGCTTTTACCGTATCCATAGTTGGAGTAGACACGCGCATCAAATCAGCACCCGCTTCTACGCAGCGCTCAATTTGGGCGACTGTCGCAGCCACATCACAAGTATCGGTATTGGTCATACTCTGCACACTGATTGGTGCATCGCCACCAACTGCCACATCACCTACATATATTTTTTTGGTAAGACGGCGATTAATAGGCGCTGACGTTGACATACAAAATCCTTTATATAAGTAATATTAAAAGTTTACGGTGTAAGCTCAAATATGGCGCGATTACCTGATGAATACTGATCAAGGGCTACTGCCTGTTGATTGAGCACTAAACTGGCATTATCGACATCATCGATTTGGATACTAAATGGCGGTGTCCCTATTAGCGTATAGTTGCCTTTAGTTTGCTCACCATTCATCAAGCTATTACCTGAAACATCAGTGATGTTGACATCAACGGCATCAGTAAGTTTAACTTCTAGAGTAGCGTTACTCTGTGCTTCGCCGCCTAGGTTAATCGCTGAGCCAGAAGCGCCAACATTATCCTCAGTGACTACTGCCGCTCCTTGAGCTTGCTCAATTGAGCTAATATCTTCTGATACTGGCGTCGCCTCACCTGTGTCGCGGCTAGCATTACTTACCATGCGAAATAAAAACACCGCTAGGATAATCAGCGCAATAACGCCTATTATCAGTAACGGGTTAAAGCGAATGCGATTATTAGTATCACGTTGTAGCGTACCCATCGGTCTTAATAACGATTCAGCATTATCAGCTGAACGTGCTTTTAGCTCATTAGGATAAGCCGTATCAAAAGCACTAGCGACGCTGTTCGGATCTAATTTTAGATATTTGGCATAATTGATAGCAAAACCGCGAGCAAAAGCCACTTGTGGTAGCTCAGCAAAGTCTTCATTCTCAAGCGCTTGCAGATGACGTTTTAGAATAAAAAGCTCAGCAGATGCCGCCTCTAAGCTTACTTGCTTATCTTTACGGGCTTGTTGCAACATGGCACCAAATGATTTTTGCGCGTTTAGTTGGGTATTTAGTGATGGTTCGGTCATTGCCATGGAGCCTCTGGATTGTTGAGCCAAGTCTTAAGTTGTTTTGCTTCATCACTTAACGGATAAGCGGATAGTAACTGGCGTGATAGTTGCTGACGTTGATTGATGTCGTTTTGTGCAGCGGCCAGTTTGATACCTTGTAATAGTAGACGCGGACTAATCCCCTGTCCTTGCACCAATATCAGGGTTTCGTCATACAAGCGCTGAGCTTGCTGAACGCGGTTTTGCTCTAGCAATAAGTCAACCAGTTCAATATGAGCAATTAAGCTATTACGATTACCGTCTAAAGCTCTTAAAAAAGCCTTAGCGGCACCAGCATTATTGTTCAACTGTAAATACGTTCGACCTAAGTTTTCAAGAGCACCAATACGGCCCTCGTAACCTAGCGCAGAACCTGCAATCTCAAATTGCGTTGCTGCCTCACTATAGCGCTTCATTTGCGATAAATAGACGCCATAATTATTACGCGCTTGCTGAAAGTCTGCATCAATGGCGATAGCCTTTTTGAAATAGTCATCGGCTTTTTCAAGATTAAGGCGACTACCTTCTTGCTGTAATAAAACGCCCATCATATCATAGGCAGGCGCGTATCGGCTATTGGCAGCAAAAGCTTTTTCGAGTTGACGCTGCGCCGCATCAAGCTCGTTGCTACGAATATATTGAGCAGCAAGTGACGTTCTAACGCGTGCCACTTCCTGTTTATCAATCTTCTTATTATTTGCAGTCGCGGTGCCTTGATAACGAGTACTGCCAGTCAAATCAGGCGTAGTGGTACTTTGACAACCGCTCAATAATAAGGCTAACAAGGATGTGATTATTACTAATCTATTTTTTGTCGGTCGATTATATAGTGCTTGTCGTCTAATTGTCATAGACAAATACCCCAATTTACTGCTTGTAATGTCATGAATAGCATCCAAATCCTTGGTGATAATAGCGTTATCATTCATTGAAGACACTAAGATTCAAAAAAGCTTTAGTGTAATAGATTTAAGCGCTTTTAAGTACAGTTTAGTGACGACTTAGTATTACTTGACAGTCAAAGCCGACTCTATAATGCTTATTACAGAGCTCAAAACCTTTATTTACCTTTGCTCTACACTACTCTGAAATATCACTTTAAATTAGCTTAGGCTATTATTATATCTTGGCATCATGTTTAGAGGCGCTGTCCTTGATAGTAACCGTCTGCGCGCTTCTATCTTTGATACTCTGCTGCCATTTGGCGGAGCGGCGCGTACGGTCAGCGACTTGCCCTACTAGCTGACCACAAGCAGCATCGATATCATCACCGCGAGTTTGACGGATAGTACAGACAAATCCCGCTTGACTAAGGATATCACTGAAAGCATGAGTACGATTATTACTCGACTTATCATAATCGGCATGTGGGAATGGGTTAAAGGGAATCAAGTTTATTTTGCTAGGTAAATCGCCTAATAGCGCTACTAGCTGCCGGGCATGCACATCGCTATCATTGACGCCATCTAGCATCACATATTCGATAGTGACATGTTTTTTGTGGCGCGGATTGATATCGAACACATAGTTTCTGGCGGCAGCCATCAGCTCTGCTAAGGGATACTTCTTATTGATCGGCACTAACTCATTGCGCAGCTCATCATTGGGCGCATGCAAAGAGATGGCCAAAGCCACATCAATATCTTTTGCCAACTCATACATTTTTGGCACAACACCAGAAGTCGATAAAGTTACACGGCGCTTAGACAAGCCATAAGCATGATCGCTTAGCATTAGCTCCATTGAGCTCACCACTGGCTTATAATTCAATAACGGCTCGCCCATACCCATCATCACAACGTTAGTGACATTATTTTCCCACAGGCTATGATCGACATTTTCTAAGCTGTCGTTTTCATCGGTCATATAAGAAGCGTTAGCCACCCATAATTGCCCTAGAATCTCAGCCGCTGTTAAGTCGCGCTCAAAGCCTTGCTTACCAGTACTACAGAAACTACAATCCAGCGCGCAGCCGACTTGTGAGGAGACACATAAAGTCTTACGGCCATTGATCTTGCTATCATCAGCAGGGATTAATACCGTCTCTACCAAAGAGCCACCAGTGACTTCAAATACCCACTTACGCGTCCCATCATCGCTATATTGGCGATGAATGACTTTTGGTGCGGTAACGCAAGCCTTGGCAGAGAGCTTATCGCGAAGAGACTTACTCAGATTAGTCATCTGCTCAAAATCAGTGACGCCATGCTGATAAATCCACTTAATCACTTGCGTCGAACGAAAAGGTTTCTCACCGATACTTTTGAAATAATCGGCAAGCTGCGTTTGAGTCATCCCTAATAAGTTAGTTTTGACTGGGGCAGAAGGATTTGAAGTTTGAACTACTGACATAATAAATAACCTTGTTGCATAAGCTAAAAATGCTAGCCTGCGCAGTATTGTGAAGCATGAGCAATCCGCTATTAGCGCTGTCATTATATATGGCTATCAAGGATTATCAATTTTGATGCTGCTTAGCAAGCAAAAACTGAGTCATTGATAAAAAGTGCTGATAAGGGATTGATAACGCTATTAATGTTAGGTATTCAACAAGAGCGTTGTTACTCTAAGCTGATTTTGAGCTTAACTGACATTAATTATAAAGCAATAATGGATATTAGGGTAATCACTGTCTATTTCAATATAAGGCAATAAAGCTCCATATTGATTTCGTTAGAGTAGAAACGGCCTACACCCCATAGAGTATAAGCCGTTTGGCGCTACTATTAATTAAGCTTTTAAAATTTAGCTAAAAGACTAAACTATCAATTTTAACGATTAACATCTGCTCTCAATAGTAACAGTAACGCCCCTATACTTATCAATACTAAACCGTTTGGGTAGTATTAACGAGTACGAGCACAAACTTCGTTATCGTCGAAGAAGTAGCTGATTTCACGCTT
>CBETCF010000191.1:0-4025 GCA_965534785.1 uncultured Psychrobacter sp. | reverse complement strand
CGGCGCGTTTGTAAGATAGCGAGGATATTATCTTCAATAGAGAGTTTGCGAAAAATGGAGGCTTCTTGTGGCAAATAACCGATGCCGGCACGAGCACGCTCATGCATAGCGTATTTCGACAAGTCCACCTTACCTAAAGTCACACGGCCTTTATCCATATTGACTAAGCCTACGACCATATAAAAACTAGTGGTTTTGCCAGCCCCATTAGGCCCTAATAGTCCAACCACTTGACCTTGCTCGACAGAGAACGAGACATCTTTGACTACCCAACGTTTGCCATAGCGCTTCCCTAGGTTTTTCATCACTAAACGTGGTACTACTGGCGCTGTAGCAGTAGTCACTGATGTCTCTGAAATAGCTAAGGGATTGGCTTCATTATTCTCTGTCATAACTTACTCGTGCTCTCTCAGCACCTTATAAATAGGCTACTATTTATAGGCTGTTTCTTGTTTATAGGAATAGCTATTTATAACAATGGTTGTTTATATGAACTACTATTTAGCTAAAGCTAGCGCCTAATAATAGGCTATCTAGCGTATACCGCTTTGATTGGTATTATTATTAGGAGGGAATATTAATTCTACGCGCTGATTGCCCCCTGCTGTCGCCTCGACATCACCCGCTTTGAGACTATAGCGAATGACATTTCCGGCAAAGCTAGCGCCATTTTGAACTAACTTGGCATTACCCGTCAAAGTCATAATGCCGGTAACTGCATTATAATCAATCTTGTTAGCTTGGCCTTTTGCTAGGCCTTTTTCTTGAGTCACTACTTGTTGCATAGTAGCTGGACGACCGGTCGCGACTGCCGAATTAATGCTACGCTGCTGTGATAGATTGACGGTTATATTATCAGCGGTCAATTTAAGCGTGCCTTGAGTAATAATTACGGTACCTGAATAGCTAGTAATGCCAGTGCTTTCGCTATAGGTCGCTCTATCTGCCAATAGCTTAATGGGCTGATTGGCATCAGAAGGCAGGGCATGACTATAAATAGGTAGTGCTAATAGCAGGACTACGGGTACTGAACGCAGATGAGCTACTGATAGAGGCTTCGTGAACGCATGGACGATAGGCAAAAAGGGTGATTTCATGACTGTTTACTCTTGTTATGAGGGACATCAAATAAATGGCTTAAAAGGTTAAATCGCTCAGAGCCCCTATAAAGGTTGTCTCTAAGTTATGCTGAAATGCAACGCTATTCATCACTCTATTAAAACAACGCTTTATCTTGACGCTCGGCAGGGGTAAACATCACCGCCACTTGTCCAAACTCATAATCGCCAGTCTCTAAATTGGCTTTCATAGTCGCGGCCTCAAAGCGATTCTCACCTTGCACCACCTGTACTGGTTGCTCGCTATAGACTTCTCGTGACTTAGTATTACCTTTAAGCGCTTGGCCAGTCACCGTTATAGGCGCTATCTTCTCACCACTATCTGTAGTCTTTGCTTGATCTTCACTTGCCAAGCTAAAACCACCATAAAGATGCAAATCACCTGTTTCTTGATTGAGAGTGGCCGTTCCAGACTCGATAAGATACAGTTGCTCAGCTGACGGCTGCCAATTCATAGTAATACCAGACATCACATCTTGATTGGTATTAGGATCATGAATTAATGACTCAGCATTGAGCTCATATTCGGTTTCGCCTTGCTCATTGGTCTGTACTGCTTGAATATCGGTAGCTTCATAATCCACTTCTGAGGGAGCGATGCTAACTGGTGGCGCGATTTCGCCTTGCTGCGTAAAGAACCAACCGGCGATTCCAGCAATAATTAGCGCTAAGATGATTAGAACGCGAGTATTCACGATGGTTTATCCTGCTGATGCTGAGTAGAATGGCCTTCCAAAGTATACTGGGCAATATAGTCTTCATAGTGTCCATGACCTTTTAGAATCAGATCACATACCTCGCGTACTGCGCCGTAGCCACCTGCACGGGTCGTCACCATATCGCTGCGATTGATAACTTCCGCATGTGCATTAGGTACGGTGGCGGCAAAACCTACTGTCTGCATGGCTTTTATATCAGGCAAATCATCGCCCATATAGGCGCAATCTGCCGTATTAATATTAAGATCTTTATCTACTATGCTCATCAGTTCTTCTAAAGCCACCAACTTATCATCACGACCTTGAACCACGTAATTGATACCGATCTCTTTGGCGCGCTTATCCACCATCGGACTACTACGACCAGTGATAATCGCGGTCAGAATACCATAACGGGCTAGCGACTTGATACCTACGCCATCTTGAACTGAAAAGGCTTTGGTCTCAGTGCCATTAGCATCATAAATAATCTGCCCATTAGATAAAATACCATCGACATCCAACACTAGCATTTTAACTTGACCGGCTTTTTTTATTAAGTCTTGCATAGGCGACCTCTTATTATAGTTATTTCTGTTTAGTTAGCTGTTTTTATTTATCTATTGTTATATATTTATTGATGTACATACAGTTACTTTTACTACTGATAGCTTGGTTAAGCCAAACCGCTATTTTACCCCAGCTTGCAATAAGTCATGAACGGTAATAATAGCCTCTAAATGATTTTGCTCATCCATCACTAATAGTTGGCTAATAGAGTTTTCATTCATAACACTCAAGGCATCTGAGGCTCGCATAGTCTTACTAACATGGCGTGGTCCAGTAGTCATTATCTCACGCATTGGGGTCGCCAGATCAATGCCCTTCTCTAACCCTCGACGCAAGTCACCATCGGTAAATATACCAACAACTTTATGCTCATCATCGACAATGACTGTCATACCCAAACGGCCATTAGTCATGGTAAATAACGCTTCATGCAAGGAGGTTTGCTGCTTAACGACAGGCAAACTCTCATTGTTGGTATGCATCAAATCTTCTACTCGAGTCAATAGCTGTCGTCCAAGCGCGCCAGCCGGATGCGACAAAGCAAAATCCTCTGAGGTAAAATCACGCGCATGCACTAACACCACGGCTAAGGCATCGCCTAAAGCTAGAGTGGCAGTCGTACTTGACGTCGGTGCTAAATTCAGTGGACAAGCTTCCTGCGACTGACCTAAGGTCAAGACGATGTCAGCGGCGCGAGGTAACATGCCACGCTTATCGCGACTGATACTAATTAATGGTATGCCAAGACGCTTAACTACTGGTAATAGAGTCTTGATCTCATCAGACTCACCTGAGTTTGAAATAGCTAGCAACACATCTCCGGGCACTAACATGCCTAGATCGCCATGCCCAGCTTCGCCTGGATGCATAAAAAAAGAGGGCGTACCGGTAGAGGCAAAAGTAGCCGCTATCTTACGACCGATAAGTCCTGACTTGCCCATACCAGTAACCACTAGACGACCTTTGCATGCCAAAATAATGTCACAGGCTTGAGCGAAACGATCGTCTATTTGTTCCGTCAACAAGGCTAGTGCCGCTTTTTCGGTATTGATGGCCTCAATAGCAGTGGTTATAAACTGTTCATGAGTAAGATGACTTTTACCGCTGTTCATATATGACTCAATATCTATTATTATTTGATGAGCTATTTTACTATATTCTGGTTGATATTAGTAATAATGCTGTCGATAACTCATAGATGGGCGTTACATAAAAAAGACCCACTATATAGCAGGTCTGTTTTTATTAATAATATCATTGATGATGAGTTGATAAATAAACTACAGCCACTCGAAAGTTTCAGTAAAATTTATTCGTTATTATTGCTGTCATCAAACTCATCTTTAGGCTGATCGCTGAAACCCGTATTCTCATCTGGAGTCTCAAAACCACGATCTTGACTAAAACCTGCACGATCTTGATTCTGTCCAAATCCACTTCTTTCTGGTGCTTGACCGAAACCACCGCGTTCAAAACCACGATCTTGACCGAAGCCGCTACGGTTGAAACCACTACGATTCGAGGGGAAACCGCGTTCTTCAAAACCACTATTATTAGCGCTAGTTGGATTGCTGCCACGCTCAAAGCCACTACCTTGATAGCCACTAGTAGCACCTGAGGTCTGTGCGCTAGTGCTAGT
>CBETCF010000190.1:0-4034 GCA_965534785.1 uncultured Psychrobacter sp. | reverse complement strand
ATGCAAAAACGGCTTAGTCAGCTGACCATCGCTTTAGAACAATTAGAAGATGAGGCCAATGACGCCATAGAAGCGTTACATCGCAATATTGCGCGCCGCGCGCTCCAACCTTTATTTGCACCCATACGTAAGCAGTTTGCTGAGCTTCCAGCTGTCGTTAGTTATCTTGATGCGATATTTGCCGATATGGTTACCCATGTAGAGCGTATCGTCAATGGTGATGATGAAGAATTCGTCACTGCTGTACTCGCAACTACTCCAAGCCGATACGCCGTCAACGTCATGGTCAGTCATGAGCCTGAGAGCGGTGCACCCGTCATATTTGAAGACTTGCCGACTCATCTTAATTTATTAGGACATGTCGAGCAGATTACCCAATTGGGTACGGTAACAACTGATGTCAGTATGATACGGGCTGGCGCACTACACCGAGCGAACGGCGGTTATCTATTATTAGAAGCCAGTCATTTACTCGAGCATCCTTACGCTTGGCAAGGGTTAAAACGCGCGCTACAATCACGTAAAATCAAACTATCTAGCCTTGAGCAAATGCTGACCTTAACTGGCAGCTTGTCGTTGGCGCCTGCACCGATTGACCTCAATGTTAAAGTAGTTTTGCTTGGAGAAGCAGACTTATATTATGAGCTGTTGGAGCTGGAGCCAGAGTTTGACGCGGTGTTTAAAGTTCGTGCCGACTTTCATGATGATGTCACGCGCACACGCGAGCATGAGCTAGCTCTCGTTGCCAAAATGGCGGATATTATCGATTATGCTGATCTTTATCCCTTTGATAGTAGTGCGCAAGCGGCACTTCTTGAACACTTGAGCTTGCAAGCTGAAGATCAAGATCGTTTAAGTCTGCATAGTGATAGCCTCATCAAGCTCTTGCATGAGTCCAATCGCCACGCACGTCTTAGTGAAAAGAGCATCGTCGATGCCAGTCATGTGGCGCAAGCCATCAATGATATGGATGAGCGTTCAGGATACTTGCGAGATCTATATTGGGATGAGCTAAAAAACGGCCAACAGCTAATCCTTACCCAAGGTCAAGCCGTCGGACAAGTCAACGCACTCACTGTCGTTAGTTATGCTGATAGCGAGTTTGGTATGCCAGCGCGTCTTACAGCCTTGATTCAACCTAATATCGGTGCTGGTGAGATTCTTGATATCGAGCGCGATGTGGATCTGGGCGGCAGCTTACATGCTAAAGGCATGCTCATTATGACCAGCTACTTGCGTGCGTTATTTAGCCAACACCATGCACTAAACTTTAGCGCCTCCCTAGCCTTTGAACAAAGCTACGCCCATATCGATGGCGATAGCGCTACGGTCAGTGAAGCCTGCGCGCTCCTCTCGGCCTTAGCCAATGCGCCAATTAATCAATCCTTCGCCATTACTGGCTCAATGAACCAGCTAGGTGAAGTACAAGCAGTTGGCGGCATCAATGCCAAGATTGCTGGTTTCTTTGATGCTTGCCGCGAGCAAGGCATGACCGGGCAACAAGGCGTGGTTATTCCAATGGCCAACGTCAAACAGCTGATGCTACGTGATGATATTATTGCCGCAGTTGAAGCAGGTAGCTTCCATATTTATGGTGTAAATACCATCAGTGAGGCGTTGACACTGATGACAGGCTTACCCATCGATACGATGAATAAAAAAGGTCGTTATCGCAAGGGCACATTATTTGGCAAAGTCCTACAGCGCTTAATGTTATGGGATGAAAACCAAGATACGGATGACATCGTCGACGATAAAAAGTCAAAGAAAAAAGCTAAAAAGAAGCGTAAAGCCAAACGTCAAAAAAAGGATGATAAGAATAAGAAGGAAAAGCATAAAAAGGAAAAAGACGATAAAAAAGAGAGCATAATTCACGATAGTATCGAACAATAGTGAGTGAGACTCTACGCCGTTTTATTAAATAGTGTTCTTCGTTAATGTAGACAATGCTACTAGCAATCTATTGGACGGTTAGGTCTTACAAGCTGCAACTAAACTTCCTAGACGCTACGGCTATTTTCTGCGATGATAAATGTGTTCTATGCTGAGCAAGCAAGATATGTTTGATATCTTTTAATACCATAGTATTTAATCGATAATGTCGATTAAATACTATGACAGACTCCATATAGGTTATCTCTTAATGACTGCGCAAAACGCTAACGTAACAGACAGCTCTACCTCCAACGCTCGTGATATACAGGCGGATCAGTCTTCCGTATCACCTATTGAGGAGGCTGACAGTGTAGCTGCCGATACAGCGGCTAGTCGTCATGGTGCAGCGACTACTGCGCGTCAGTGGCAAGTGTTGTCACAGCTCCAGCGTAACCGCTGGGTAGGTACGACGCATATCTATGAGCAGCTCAAGCTCGCAGGATTTGATATCAGCTTACGCACGGTACAAAGAGACCTAAATGCTTTAGCCAAACGCTTCCCAATTGAAAAAAATAATGCCAACCCGCAAGGCTGGCGCTGGAAAGATGACGCGCCTCTACAAAGCTTGCCACATATGAACTTATCGCAAGCGGTCGCCTTTAACATGGTTGAGGCCAATCTTACTCAGCTACTCCCGCCAGCTATTTTAGATGAGTTATTTCCGTGGTTTGATTTAGCACGGCGACAGCTTAAAAACAGCAAGGTCACGCACTCATGGATTGATCGGGTGCGCATCGAAACTGCGACTCAACCATTAATAGCTCCGCATATTGATTTGCTTAGTAAAGACAATATTTATCATGCTTTATTTTATCAATTACAAATTAAAGCCTGTTATACACGTAGCAATAAATCAGAGGCTAGCGAATATATATTGAACCCGATTGCCATCATTCAGCGCGGGGTGATTATCTACTTGCTAGCAACTCGCACTGACGATCCAGAGGCTATTATCCGTACCTTTGCCCTGCATCGATTTGCTAGTGTGGAGATACTTGAAAGCACCGCATTAACTCCAGATAACTTCCATTTGGACAGCTATTTAGATGCCGGTAGTATGGGCTTTACTCACCCACTACTGAGCCAACTACCTGATCATGGTAAAAACACCGCTATCGAGCTACGCTTCACTACGAGAGCTGGTAAGAGCCTGACAGAAAGTAAGCTTAGCGAAGATCAGACAGTGACATTCAATGACGATGACACCTTAACCATTCATGCGACCGTTAATTTAACCTCACAGTTAGTCTGGTGGCTACGTGGTTTTGGGAAAGGCTTGTTAGATGCCAAGCCGCAACTTCTTTACCAAGTAGTATTAGATAAAAAACTGGATGATGCATAACTACAATGCTAAAAGCCATAATGCTACTAAAGAAAGCTATGAGTCATTAAAAGGCTGTCTGAGTAGCTACAGTTAAGTACCTATATAAGCAACTACATTTAAATTGGTTAATAAAAATTAAAAATCAACAAGGAATACTATGCCCTCCACTGACTCACTACCGCTACTTTCAGACCATTTAAGCGCGCTAGGTCTAACTGCCGACACGTTGTTTTTTGCGCTAAATTTTGACTTTACGCCACCTGAACCTAAGAGTAAAAGCAAATTAAAACGCTTTAAGCAAAACCAAGGTGCACTTGATATCGATATCGCCTGTGTACTATATGATGATAATTGTACAATTAGCGAGATGGTATGGTTTAAGCAACTGCGTGATAAAGCTGAGTCTATCCGTCATCAAGGTGATAGCCTAAATGGTAAAGATCGCGGCGAGCAAGCCTTATACAATGCGCCAATGGATCAAGAGCAGATTCGACTTTATTTGGATAAAGTTCCTTCTCATATCAATCAAATCGGCCTACTTGCTAGTTCATACTATGGTCAGCCATTAGGTAAAGTAAGTGCCGGTGAAATTCATCTTAGCGATGATGAAGGTAACCGTGCTTTTGAAGTCAATCTAAAGCAATTGCCACGCGACTGTAATGCTGTTTGGATTGCCATTTTACGCCGTGAAGTTGATGATTGGCACTTAACCTTACAAAACCTACCGCTATCTGAAACCGACTTACAAAAAGCAGCACAACAAGTTGCGCATGAA
>CBETCF010000189.1:0-4054 GCA_965534785.1 uncultured Psychrobacter sp. | reverse complement strand
TTGCTAAGCGTCCTATTCCAGCAGGCGCTGTATTAACGGGGTTGTTCTGTCTCATTGCAGGTATCTGGGGCTACCCGATGGATTTGGCTATTTGGGAACCAGTTATGTGTGTGGCGTTGATTGTAGGGGTATTTATTCCACTACTTGAGGCCGGCATGGAGATGACGCGTGAAGGTAAAACTACCCAATCTGCCGCAATTGTGGTCTTTGCTTCGGCATTGGTCAATCCAGCTTTCGGTTGGTCACTGACCTTAGTGCTCGATAATTTAGGTCTAATTGGCTCAAAAGAGCGTAGTGCTAGCTTGACTAAAATGAGTCGCTGGATTATTCCAGTAGTGACCTTTATCATCTTGACTGGGGTAATGGCGATCGTTGGGATGTTGCCAGGTATTCCGGCATTGTTACCGAGCTTTCGTCATTAGCTTTAGTTAGCTATTTTAGATAAAGACCCTTAAACATAATAAAGCCAGCTAGTAGCTGGCTTTATTTTTGGCTAAAATTAGATTGTGTTAGCAATAATTAAATAATTATTTTTCAGCGCGTACTTTATCAACCAAAAAGTCTACTACTTTAGGGACTTTAGCACTTTCACCAGTCACCACATATTTACCTTGTACCACTACTGCTGGCACACCTGACAACTGATAGCGTTTGGCGCCTGCTTGCGAGCGTCCGATTTTAGTGCCGACAGCGAATGAGTTATAAAGGCTGTTGAATTTCTTTTGATCTACCCCTTGAGAGGCATACCACTTACTCAATGAAGCTTGATCGAATAACTTTTTACCATCGGTTTGGATAGCTTCAAATAAAGCGTTATGAGTCTTTTGTTCGTAGCCTAAAAGTTGAGCAGAATAAAAACCACGAGCGCTAGCTTCCCAAACGGGATTTAAGGCAGCTGGGGTTTTGAAAAAAGCAACGTCTTTATCTTTAGTTTTCGCCCATTTTACCATATGCGGATTTAGAGCATAGCAATGCGGACAACCATACCAAAAGAACTCACGAACGATAATAGCATCACCGCTTATTTTTTCAGGATTATCAAGAACTTTATAGTCTTTGCCAGCGACGTAATCAGCCGCTTGTACGCCCATATTAGCGAAACCAATAGCGCAGGCTAAACCAGTCAATGCGAGGACACGTTTCATACTTTTTCCTTTGATTTTTAAAGCTTAAAAATATTAAAAAGCACCTATTAAAAAGTGCTAAGAAAAGATTAAATGTAGTTAGGCTATAATAACGTAAAATGACAACTATTGTGAACCGTATTCTTAATGAATAGTTGCCAAGCTGTACATATTATTTATAGAGTCTAAATGATTAGGCTGTCTCAGCCCTCTACCTATGACACTGGCCGCTCAAAGCCAAGTATTCACAATCCGTGACGATGTGCTTACGGCAATATAATGGCTGTCATGCTAACATTAACTCTACTTTCTAACGCTATTAATGCTAGTAACTATATAATTATAATTATAGATATTGATATAAATAGAGACAGACTTAAAATGAGTTTGCTAAAGACTTAGTGGTTATTAACTAAGAGTTTTTAGCGATTCACACGACCTGATTATAACGACAATAATGATATCAAAGGAAACCCTATGAGCTCAACGCTATCTTCTCAAGACCATGATGCTATTGATAATACCAATACCAATACTAATGTTAATGCCGAGACTATTAATGCAGACACCCGCACTATAACCAATGTCGATCCTAGCGAAGTGGATAAATTTAACAAACTTGCTGGCGAGTGGTGGGACAAAACTGGGGCGTTTGCTACTTTACATGAGATCAACCCTTTGCGTTTGAATTGGATCACCGAAAACGTTGAGCGCGGCTATCAGAGCCTAGATGACAGTAAAACGGCTGCCGATGGTTTAAAAGGTAAAAAGGTCGTTGATGTTGGCTGCGGCGGTGGTATTTTGTCTGAGTCTATGGCGCGCCGTGGCGCTGATGTTACTGGCATCGATTTGGGTACTGAAAACCTTAAAGCAGCAACCCTTCATGCGCAGCAAAGCGGTTTAGAGGACACGCTGCGCTATCAGCATATCGCTGTTGAAGATTTTGCGGCGCAGCATTTAGGTCAATTCGATGTAGTCACTTGTATGGAGATGTTAGAGCATGTACCAGACCCGAGTGCTATCGTGCAGGCTTGCTACGATCTACTAGCGCCAGGTGGCGTCTGTGTGTTATCTACTATCAATCGTAATCCTAAATCCTATCTATTTGCTATCGTTGGCGCTGAATATGTGCTGCGGTTATTGGATCGCGGCACTCATGACTATGCCAAGTTCATTACTCCAGCTGAGCTTGATAAAATGGCTATCAATGCAGGCTTTAGTCGCCAAGACATCATTGGTCTGCATTACAACCCAATCACTAAACGCTATTGGTTGGCGCAAAATGTCGATGTCAATTATATGATTGCGATGCATAAGCCTAACGCTTAAATCTTTATATCTGTAAACCCTATCAACCTCTTTATCAACCCAGGCAGCTACTATGACTAATTTTGTAAAAGCAGTTCTGTTCGATCTTGATGGTACTTTAATCGATACCGCTGCTGATTTTGTGCGCATCATTGGTAAGATGAGTACGGAGAATAACTGGCAACCACCCAATGAGGAGGATATTCGTCAGCAAGTTTCTGCTGGTGCTTCAGCGATGGTCAAGTTAATGCTAGAGCATAATGGTCAAACACAATACACTGAAGAGGAGCTGCTAGAGTATCGCCAACAGTTTTTGGATGACTATGAAGCAGATATTTGTGTTGATAGTTGCCTCTTTGAGGGGCTTGAAGAACTGCTGAGTACACTAGAGCAAAGGCGAACGCCTTGGGGTATCGTTACCAATAAACCGCGTTACTTAGCCGAATTATTACTTAATAAAATGCAGTTGGATGAGCGTTGTTCGGTATTGGTATGCCCAGAAGACGTAGCGCGTACTAAGCCTGATCCTGAGCCTATGTATTTGGCGCTAGAAAAATTAGGCATAGCGCGTGGGGGCTCTGCTTGCGTGCTATATATTGGCGATCACATTCGTGATATCGAAGCTGGTAACGCCGCAGGTATGCCAACTATTCTAGCTGCTTACGGCTATATTCCGCCAGAAGATCAGCAGAGCCTCAAGAAGTGGGGCGCTACTCATATTGTTGAGACCCCAATGCAGCTTAAGCAATTATTATTGTCTTCTGGCAAATTTGATTATTTGTAAGTTGCAGCAGTATTTTTCTGTAATAAATCAGCTAAATTTAAAATAAATCTATAGCAGTGAGCCATACCATGAGCAATTCCACAACAAGCCCTGTAAATCCAAACAGTAGTCAGTCTTTAAGCCATGAGCAAATCCGTAACTTTTCAGCAGTTGATAACTGCTTAGAGGGTAAAGTTATTTTAGTGACCGGAGCTGGTGCCGGTATTGGCCGCGTGGCTGCCTTGACCTATGCCCGCTATGGAGCGACGGTATTATTATTAGGGCGTACCACTAGCAAGCTTGAAGCAGTCTATGATGAAATCGAAAATATGGGCGGCAAGCAATCAGCTATTTTGCCTATGGATCTAGAAAAGGCCAGTTATGAGGAGATGCAAAAGCTTGAGCGTATGATCGATAACGAATTTGGGCAGCTTGATGGTCTGCTTAATAATGCTAGTATCTTAGGTAATTTAACTCCACTTGAGATGTATGACGTTGATACCTTTGCGAAAGTCATGCAAGTGAACTGCACCGCTACTTTTATGCTCACTCAAGCCCTATTACCACTGTTAAAAGACGCCAAAAATGGCTCTATTGTCTTTACCTCTAGTAGCGTTGGTACTCATCCTCGTGCTTTTTGGGGCGCTTATGCTTTATCTAAGCAAGCTGTCGAAGGTATGAGTGATATCTTTACTCAAGAAACGCAAAACACCACTAACTTGCGTTTTAACTGCATCAATCCAGGCGGTACTCGTACCAACATGCGCGCTCACGCTTTTCCTGGAGAAAGCCCTATGAGTCTAAAGACGCCAGAAGATATTATGGCCGGTTATATCGCTCTGATGAGTGATGAAAGTAT
>CBETCF010000188.1:0-4142 GCA_965534785.1 uncultured Psychrobacter sp. | reverse complement strand
ATATTACTATTTTGACAAGGAGTTAGTCATGTCGCGTTGGTCTATTTATATGAATACTTCTTACCTAAATGCCTGTTATAAAAAGGTTTCATTTTTTGGCGCTTCAAGCTTAACTATGGCGTTAGTACTAGCGACGATAGGTCAAGCTCATGCCGATAGTATGAGCGCCCTTATTGCGCAAAAGTCTGCGCCAGCAGAGTTAAGTGCGCGTTATAGCCCACCTTCGTCCTCAGTACTGTCATCGGTACCTTCAGCTAGAGTAGAGACGCGCTCAACTATTAAACGCGCTGGCGCTACCATTAGCAGAAATAGCTACCAATATCCCGATAGTAGCTATCAGCGTCCCACCGTATTGCCGGCTTTTTTAACTGGTAACTATGATAATGTCGATAGTGAGTATTTGCCGATATTAGGCCAAGCTGAGACGCAAAGTAGCAGTGCTGCTCGAGAAGTTATCAGCACTGCACGTGCTATGGCACTTAATGAGCGTACCATTATTCAAGGCGGCTGTTGGGATTATTTAAACGCAGTATTTAAGAGGGCAGGGGTGACGCGCGATACGGTGCATAAAGGCGTTTATAGACAAGGCCCATACGCTAATAGCGGCGAGATACAGGCAGGAGACTGGTTGTATTATATCAACCATGGCTATAAAGGTGTCGAGCACAGTGGTTTGTTTGTAGGCTGGGTTGATGAGTCGGCCAAACAAGCATTGATGCTAAGCTATGCCGGTGAAAATCGCCGCGAGCCTGCACGTTATAAAGTTTATGATTTGAGCAACGTCTATCAAATTATGCGTCCAGTAATCTGATTAGTTATTAGTTTCACAGTTAATAAATTGACCATAAAAAGCGTCCGTAGCTTATCAAAGTTACGGACGCTTTTTAGCATAGCTGCTTTGAAATAAGCTAGCTTAAATTCACGCTAATTTAGTTAAAAGTAATGGTTACTAAAAAGGCTTGACCACTACCAAAATAACAATAATAACTAAGGCAAAGACTGGCACTTCGTTAAACCAACGCCAAAACACATGCGATTTATATTGTGGATTATCAACCAGTTTTTTACGATAAAAACCACAGGCGCCATGGTAGCCCGACAGCAGAATTACTAGAACTATTTTAAGATGCAACCAGCCTTGAGTCTTATAGACCTCCCAGCCTAGCCCCACCATCCATAGACCAAATATCCAAGTGGCTATCATCGAGGGGGTCATAATACCGCGATAGAGTTTACGCTCCATAACAATAAAGCGCTCTTGGCTCACCAGATCATCACTCATTGCATGATAAACATACAAGCGCGGTAAATAAAATATCGCTGCAAACCAAGTCACCATTGAGATAATATGTGCCGCTTTAATCCAGTTAAAATAATCTGCCATAATGTGATCTCTTAAACGCTATTTTTAATTTCTGTTCTTAATTTCTATGATAGCCAAATGATTCATTCAGCATTGGCCGTCCGTTAGTATAACTTGTGATTGATGACCACTCATCGCATCCAATGTAGCAACGACTTTAGGTGCTTTTGGAGCTGCTATTTGTGCCGTTAAGCCTAGCTCTTGCATCAATCTATTATCATTGGCTTGACTAGCATTGCCAGTAGTTAGCAGCTTATCGCCATAAAAGAAGGAGTTAGCGCCTGCCATAAAGGCTAAGGCTTGCTCACTATCTGATAAGCTCTCACGCCCTGCTGATAGGCGTACGTAGCTTGTCGGACAACAAATACGCGTTACGGCAATAGTACGAATCCATTCTAGTACCGACAGCTCACCTTCCGCTAATACTTTATCGCCAAGTGGCGTGCCTTTAATGGGTACTAATAAATTGACCGGAATAGACTCTGGCGCTCTTGGCATCTTGAGTAGTTCATGTACCCAATCGATGCGATCATCGCGACTCTCACCCATGCCAACGATATTGCCGCTACAGACATTAATACCGGAATGACGCACGTTGTTTATAGTGTCTAGCCTATCATCATAGCTGCGTGTACTGACCACTTGCTCGTAATAGTTTCTGGAAGTATCCAGATTATGGTTGTAATAATCAAGGCCAGCATCGGCTAATTGGTTGGCTTGCTCTGAGTCGAGCATTCCTAAAGTCATACAAGTCTCAAGTCCTAACGCTTTGACTTCTTCTATCAGCTCAATGACATAAGGCATATCTTTGTTACTAGGATGCTTCCAAGCCGCGCCCATACAAAACCGCGATGAACCACTAGCTTTGGCTCGTTTAGCAGCGGCAATAACTTTGTCTACGGCTAAGCGTTTTTCGGCTTGTAATTGGGTTTTATCACGGTGGTGACCTGACTGCGAGCAATAGCCACAATCTTCAGGACAGTTACCCGTCTTAATAGATAACAAAGTACTAATCTGTACTTCATTAGCAGGGAAATGCTCTCTATGTATTGTTTGCGCCTGTAGTAATAAATCCATCAAGGGCAAATCAAACAGTTTTTCTATAGCTGCACGGCTGTGTTTTTGCTGCTGCGGCTCAGGTTTGAGGCTGTTTTTAGTCGCGTCTGTCGCTAGAGTAGCCACCAAAGAATCATTATGATCTGATAGTGAAGTAGGAGTCAAAAAATCATTAGCGTTACCGAAGATATCTTTATCTTCTTTATCATCACGCCTACTAGGCTCTGAGATACTAAGCAATCCTGCCATAATCAATCCCTCAATGGTATTCAACTATAAACGTATAAAGACAGCACTTGAGACAATAAATCTCAGGCAATAAAAAAGGTTACGGCAATTAGTATACCGTAACCCTAATCAAAATACCCAAACAGTAGATATTTGCTGTTATCTTCTAACTAAAAATAGATTAAGTAAAAACTATTTACCTAATTTATGCTTAGCGACACCAACCCAATGCTCAGCGAATTTTTGGGCTTTATAGACATAAGGCTTAGCTTTAGTGATATAAGGCTCGCACTCTTCTGGAATGGCAGGAACGATATGCTTAGCTAGCTTATTGAACCACATCATCAAGCTATAATCGCCGTCGATGCTAAGTTTGCCTTCTTGTACCGCTGTCATAAAGGCTGGCAGACTACCTTTAGTTAGCAGCTTAACACCAGTCATAGAGTCTTTAAACTTGATAGTCAGGTCAGCTTTTTCGGCAGAGCCCGCTTTTTGCTCAAATTGACCGTTATCAAAACTAAAATGACGCGCGATTCCAGCTTCTTCACTAGCGATTTCGATCACTACTTGGCGATCGGCTAATAGCTTAGTGAATTCTTCATTATCGCTATCAGCAAGCATAGATAAACGATAACCAACGACCGCTAATAAGACATCTAAAGGATCAGATTTGATATCTAAAACAGGGACAGTAAACATAGACAAACTCCTGAAAGTTAAGTAAAAAATTAAACGTGTGTCTGAAAAATTAAGCGTACTTTATAGTAATTACAATCATAATCATATAGTTAAATTATAACTTATGCGTCTAAAGCAATTCATTAGTAGTTGCGTAGAGACCGTTAAGTATCGTGTAACAATAATCTTCTGTAGCGCTGCCATTTTTATCTTAGTGTCATTGCAGTATCGTCTTAATACCGTTTCAATGTTATAAGTTTAATATTATAAAAAATGCGCCCATATAAAGGCGCATTGTTGCAACGAGCTAAAGTGTGTTATTCAAAACGAGGCTGATAGTCGTCATCATAAACAGGCGAGTGCTCAACATAACGTGCCGCTGCCAAGGCGCGCTCTTCTGCCAGCGCTTGACTGACATCTTCATAACGTAAAGCACGGTAAAGTACCCAAGCAAATAACGGTAGCCAACTGATACCCATTGCCGCCACATAGCCATGCCATTCATCGAGCGCTGACCAGATCATCAAGCCGCTATGAATCAACTCAATAGCTGACCAATAGGCGATACCACCGAAGACATACCAGAGCAGCCAACGCTGCGAGGATAGGAGGATTGCTACTATTAAGGTGGCTAATAAGCCGTAGCCTAACAGGGCGCCAGTGCTCAAAGCCTCAACACTAGCTACAGAAAATACAGTCGATAACATCATTCATCTCGCTATTCATAAGGTGAATTCCAATAACCTATTATGAAAGCAAAACGGCTAAAGCTAAAGAGGGAAAAGGCGAGGTTGCGACAACAGTTGACGTCTAATTT
>CBETCF010000187.1:0-4196 GCA_965534785.1 uncultured Psychrobacter sp. | reverse complement strand
TGGCTTTTATGCTCAGCGCTTTCTTCTCTAACTTTAGCGATATCAAACAAAAAGCTACGGTTTTTTAGTACCGCCACAAACACCACGCCGCCTACTGTATTACCCGCTAACACTACGACTAAAAACATTAGATAATTGACGATAGTCACATAGCTGCCATAGAGTAAAGCGGCAAAGACTTCGATGTTACCAACGATACTGTGATGAAGCCCCAAAAAGCCAATACTTCCGGTAATAAGGGCTACTAAGACGATACGGCTAATCGTATCGCGGGCCGAAGTCACTAGCCAAGCGGCAATACCCATCATCCAGCCTGCCAATATAGCGCTGCCGAAAATAACCCACCATTTAAATCCTAAGACATGCTCAGCATAAGCATCGATATTGGCAACGGTAAATAAGTTCATATTCAGGCCTAAGCCAATCATCAAGGCGGCGAATATACAACCACCGACGATATTACCAGCGATAACGATACCCCATAAGCGCAATAATTTATGCAAAGGTTCGATTTTATTGAGTACTGGTAAACTCAGTAATGAGGTCTGCTCGGTGAATAGTAGCGACTGACCTATTACCACGATAATAAAGCCGATCGGGTAGAGTAGTGAGGCTAGTACCATAGCGTACTTGTTTGGCATGAAATCGCCAATCAGCGTAAAGGCAGCTAAAATAACGAAAAAGCTAATACCAATCTCAAGGCCAGCGGTAAAAGCACTGGTAAATAATGAGCCTAAGGAGCGGTTGAAAGTTTCTTTAGCATCGATAAATTGCTCGACTAAGATACTAGCTGAGCTTTTGGCTTTACTTAAATTATCATCACTAGCGACCTTTTTGATGCTTTCTTTATCTTCATCGCTAAAGTCTTCTGGGAAGTCTTCGTCAGTTAGGTTTTCAGTGACAGCATTGTTCTCTTCATTAGTGTCCACTTCTACCTCTTCGTTATCGTCAGCACTGTCATGGCTATCGGCTAAGCTCGTTTCATTCTCCAAAACATTTTCGGCTGTTGCCTGTTCCTCCACTAAAGGTTTATTGTTTGCAGAATCTGCAGAGTTATTCTCTGAATCGGGTTGTTGATCGTTATTTTGAGACACGGCACGCTCGCTATTTGAAAGAGATATTTTATTATTCAAATTATATTTTATAGTATGGATATACCCATTATATTTGGCATTTAGCTGATTGCTGTTGTTGATTGTTTAATGAGGCGAATGGCAGTCCGTAAATCTCTACCCTTAAATCACCTTATGGCTAACAAAATCTAGCTATCTGCGTTAAAATCACTCTATTGCACTTTCTCCTATTCTATATCTGTATTTTTCAAATTCATCATTAATAAAAGACATCTTCCTTATGAGTAATCCTAATTCTAAGACTAATCTGACTCACTCTATTCAAGCCGCCCTAAATCAGTTGGAAAACGCCTACAATCCGAGCGAAGTAGAAGCAGGCATGTATCAAGGCTGGGAGGAGAGCGGTTATTTTCAACCGACCTTTGATAAAGAACAGTCGTTTTCTATTGCTTTGCCACCGCCGAACGTCACCGGTTCCCTGCACATGGGTCATGGCTTTAACAACGCTATTATGGATGCTTTGACGCGTTTCCACCGTATGGATGGTGATAATACCCTCTGGCAGCCTGGTACCGATCATGCCGGTATTGCTACGCAAATGGTCGTTGAGCGTCGTCTCAATGCTGAGGGCATCAAGCGCCATGATTTGGGCCGTGAGGCTTTTATCGATAAGGTGTGGGAATGGAAAGAGGAATCTGGCGATAATATCACTACTCAGATTCGTCGTTTAGGTAGCTCAGTCGATTGGTCGCGTGAGCGCTTTACTATGGATGATGGCTTGTCCAATGCGGTAAAAGAAGTGTTCGTCCGTTTATTCGATGATGGTCTTATTTATCGTGGTAAGCGTTTGGTGAATTGGGATCCTAAGTTTCAAACCGCTTTGTCTGATTTGGAAGTGGAGAACCATGACGAAAAAGGTAATCTTTGGCACTTCCGTTATCATTTCACTGATAAAGATATGCGCACCCAAGACGGTAAAGACTATCTAGTAGTCGCCACTACGCGTCCAGAAACTCTACTCGGTGATACCGCAGTAGCTGTTAATCCACAGGACGCGCGTTATGCGCACTTAGTTGGCAAAACGATTACTCTACCTATTACAAACCGGATAGTGCCTATCGTCGCTGACGATTATGTCGATATCGAGTTTGGCACCGGTTGTGTGAAAATTACTCCTGCCCATGACTTTAATGATTACGATTTAGGTCGCCGTCATGAGTTGCCCTTGGTTAACGTATTAGATGGTCATGCGCATATTTTAGCGGAAATGGAAGTCTATCCTGACTTGCAAACTCGTGAACCTAATCTTGAAACCACACCAATGGATCATTTAGGCAATTCTTATGCGGGACTAGAGCGTTTTGCCGCGCGTAAAGTGATGGTCGAGCAAGCAGATAGTGAAGGCTGGCTAGACTCTATAGAAGACTATGCGCTAAAAGCCCCACGTGGTGACCGTAGTGGCGTCATCGTCGAGCCGTGGTTGACCGATCAGTGGTATGTCGCGGTCAATAAACTAGCGGGGCCAGCGATTGATGCGGTTGAGAATGGCGATATTGAGTTTGTGCCCGCACAATATAAAAACATGTATATGGCGTGGATGACCGATCTACAAGATTGGTGTATCAGCCGTCAATTGTGGTGGGGACACCGTATTCCGGCTTGGTATGACGATGCCACTGGCGAGATTTATGTCGCTCGTGATGAGGCCGAAGTTCGTAGTAAATATAATCTAAGCGACGATATCAAATTGCGCCAAGACGATGACGTGCTCGATACTTGGTTTAGCTCAGGATTATGGACTTTTAGTACTCTGGGTTGGGCCGATCCTGCTGCTGATAAAAAAGTGCTAGAGACTTTCCATCCGACTAGCGTATTGGTCACTGGCTTTGACATTATCTTCTTCTGGGTCGCGCGCATGATTATGATGACCATGCACTTCGTCAAGAATGAAGATGGCACGCCGCAAGTACCGTTCAAAACCGTTTATGTGCATGGATTAGTACGCGATGGACAAGGACAAAAAATGTCTAAGTCCAAAGGTAACGTCCTCGATCCTATCGATATTATCGACGGGATTGATTTGGAGACGCTAGTTGAGAAGCGCACTAGCAATATGATGAACCCGAAAGACGCCGCCAAAATCGAGAAGCAAACTCGTAAAGAGTTCCCTGATGGTATCGCGGCTTATGGCACTGATGCGCTAAGATTTACTTTTACCTCCTTGGCTAGTACTGGTCGCGATATTAACTTTGATCTAAAACGAGTTGAGGGCTATCGTAATTTTTGTAATAAGATCTGGAACGCTAGCCGTTTTGTGTTGATGAACTGCGTGGATAAAGAGGGCACTGCTAAGCCTATCGATCAAAGCGCGAAACCTGAAGTTTGGGAGCTACCAGAAAAGTGGATTATGAGTCGTCTGAATTCTAGTATCAAAAACATCCATCAGCATTTTAACCAGTATCGCCTAGATATGGTCAGCCATGATATCTATGACTTTATCTGGAACGAATATTGCGATTGGTACGTAGAGCTTGCCAAAGCGAGTCTCAACGATGACTCAGTCTCTGATGAGCGTAAAGCGCAAATCCGTTATGTGCTATTGCATGTGCTTGAGACCGCGCTACGCTTCACTCATCCCATCATGCCGTATCTGACTGAGCAGATTTGGCAAACTATCGCGCCATTACTAGATCGTAAAGATACCGATAGCATCGTCATCGCAGCCTATCCACAAACCGATAGCGAACATATCAGTCAGCAAATCGAAGCGGATATGGACTGGCTACAAGAGTTAATCGCTAGCGTGCGTAACATTCGCGGTGAGATGAATTTGGGTAACGCGGTACGTCTGCCTGTGCTACTACAGAATATCTCTAGTGAAGAAGAGCAGCGTCTATCCCGCATTGCTAATCAGTTTAAAGCACTGGCCAAGGTCGAGAGCTTAACTATCCTAAAAGAGGGCGATGAAGTTCCTTTATCATCTTCAAGTATGATTAAGCAGCTACGTGTTCTAGTGCCAATGAAAGGACTCATCGATCCTACCGCTGAGCTAAACCGTCTCGGTAAGTCTTATGAGAAGCTACAAAAGCAAGCGGAAGGCATCTCTCGTAAGCTTGGTAATGA
>CBETCF010000186.1:0-4215 GCA_965534785.1 uncultured Psychrobacter sp. | reverse complement strand
GGCAACTCATCAAATAGTTGCCAAGCGATGGCGACGATGCACATAGGATTCCTTAATTGTTGAAACTGACAGCAATGCCCTACCTAAAAAGTTAGTCTAGTTTTTATCAGTAGTTACTATTAATTACCGACCAATTCTTTATTGGCAGGATAGCTAACTTGCGAGGTTGACTGCACCACTTGGGACTGCTGACTGGGCAAATCGAACTCCCAAGCGACTACCCCTTGATTACTATTCCAATCACGTTCAGTCACTGGCGGCGTATGGGTCACGCTCACTTTTAGATTATCATCACGGCTAATAGGTTCACTACCGAGTACTTGTAAGCTTATATTGCGCTTATGCTTATTGGTAAATTGGTAAGCCTTAGTAGTAGTCAAGGTTTGCATCCGGTTAAACGCGCCTTTATCCCCTTGCTTATCTTCATTTACTAGCTGCTTGACTAGCATATTGGAATCGATACCAAAGCCAATCCCCTGCTCTTTTAACAGCTGATAGTTATAACGCGTTTGGCCGATGTAATTATCATCGCGGTACAGTTGCAAAGAGCCGTCGACCCAAGCCGGCGTCAAGAACGGTGCTGAAGCATACCAATATCCTGCCAATTCAGCGCTTGGCGTACTCCGAATCCATAGCTTACTACTTCCTGACTGCTCATCAATCACCGTACGCACGCGCCTGCCATCACTCGGAATACTAACGCGCTGCGGCAGTCGATATTCAGTAATGCCGTTTTTATCTTGGCTACTAACCGCAAAGCTTGGCAACGGCGCCATATTTCCCATTGCATCGCCACTAGCATCTCCTGAGACCACTACTGGCGCAGATTCCATCATCGGTTGGGCGAATCTTGCGACCTTACCTTGTTTATCTTCATCATATAGTGATAGGCGCTTTACGTACGGCAGCTGACCGGTAGCATTTTGATTAGGGTTTACTGAGCTGAGCGTCAAGGGTACATTGAGCCAGTTCTCACCCGTTTGCTGAGCAATTATGGCCGAGGCGGTGATACTCAGCTGCTTAGTGTCAGTATTGAGTCTGGCTTGATAAGTGGGCTGCCAACTGGCACCGCGCACTTGATAATGTAGCTTAAGCGTACTTGGCGCGCGACTGGCCGTACGGACACTGACTTGGGTCACCGTATTACGATTAGCGCTAGTGCTTCCTGCCATTAGCTGATTTAGCTCATCCTGAGCACGAGCTTGTCGTTGCTCAATATCGAGAATTCTTTTATTAATAACCGCCGCTTGTGTCTCTAAATCACGAGCATTACTAGCCAAACTGCCATCGACAGTGAGCTGCGTAACTTTAGTCAGATTTTGTAGATAGTCTTTGGCTAGACGTGCCGCTTCTAAATCCGCTTTAATAGTCGCTAAGTTATCTTGCTTCGTTTGCACCTTGGCATCGCCTTGATTTTGGCATTGCGTGGCTTGCTCACCGCTTAGCGTCTGAATACTGACTTCACCAACATTGACGTTACCGAGCGCTTGTACGCTTAAGCTGTCTTGATCGATGTAAGGCGATAAACAAGAAAATACTACGGTCTGCTCACCGCTGCCATTGATAGGTAAAGCACGAGTGACGCTAGCTAGGCCTTGATAAATAGTGATTTGCTCAATGCTACTAGTCGCAGCTTGTGCACTTACTGGCATTAATAGGCTCAATGTCGTAGCGCCTAATAAAGTCACCGATAGCCTCTTCGCTACTGATGATGGTGCCGCAACTGACATCGGTATTATTTTAGTTTTCACAACAAATCCTTTTAGTGATTAAGCCTGCAAATAAAATTACGCTTTAGTAGCCTATTTGCTATCTTAGCTGCTTTTTGATGTCTTTTCTATGTTGAACTTTGCTATCATATATAGCATTTTATTAATAAGTTTATGTTGCCCTTATGATTATTCATCCTCAGTATGATCCCGTAGCGTTAGCGCTTGGCCCTGTCGAAGTGCATTGGTATGGCTTGATGTATCTATTGGCATTTGCAGCCGCTTACGGTCTCGCTTGGTATCGTAGTACCAAACGCGAAGCTTGGTCTACCGATATGGTTTCCGACTTAGTATTTTTTGGCGCACTTGGGGTCATATTGGGCGGACGTATCGGCTACGTGCTATTTTATCAGTTCGGTGAATTATTACAAAACCCCGCTTACCTGTTCAAAGTCTGGGAAGGCGGCATGTCCTTCCACGGCGGTATGATTGGTGTTGGGCTTGGTATGCTCTATTTCGCCCGCAAATATAAGAAGACGCCTTTTCAAGTACTCGACTTCATCATCCCTTGCGTGCCAACGGGACTACTGTTTGGACGCATCGGTAACTACATCAATGGCGAGCTATGGGGACGCGTCTCAGAAGGCGGTTATAACTGGTTAACTTACTTCCCGCAAGCGGCGAGCTTTGATGCGCAACTTTTACAAAACAATCCGGCCTTGCAGCAAGTGGCTACTGAGTTTAATGGACAGTACTTGCTACCGCGTCACCCTTCGCAGTTATATCAAGCGCTTACTGAAGGTCTGCTACTATTTCTATTTTTATGGTGGTATTCGGCCAAGCCGCGCCCGCGTATGGCTGTGACCGGCGTCTTCATGTTTGGCTATGGTTTAGGCCGCTTTATTGTAGAGTTCTTCCGTCAGCCTGATGTCGACCAAGGCTTTATATTATTAGGCTGGGTGACCAAAGGGCAAATATTAAGCGCACCAATGATTGTGATTGGTCTGTTGTTGATATTTTATGCTTATAAGCGTGACGTTTACGATTGGGGCAGACAGTCTGCTTATTAACCGTTGAAAAATTTATTATTAATTGAAGTTGAAGACCATGATTACTAGCAACAACGAACAAGCCTATCTTGATTTATTACAGCACGTTTTGGTTAACGGCACTGAAAAAGGCGATCGCACCGGCACTGGTACTTTAAGCCACTTTGGCGCGCAATTGCGTTTTAATTTGGCCGATGGCTTTCCGTTATTGACGACCAAAAAAGTACACTTCAAATCTATCGTTTATGAGCTATTATGGTTTTTAAGCGGTAGTACGAAGGTCGATTATCTGCAAGCAAATGGGGTACGGATTTGGAATGAGTGGGCGACCGCTGAGCAAACGGCACGCTTCAATCGTCCTGCGGGTGATTTAGGACCGGTATACGGTCATCAATGGCGCAACTATGGCGCTAGTAAAAATACCGATGAAAGCAATAATGATGCTTATAACAATGATGGCATCGACCAAATCAAAGCCGTGGTTGAGCAAATAAAGACCAATCCTAATTCTAGACGTCTAATTGTCTCAGGTTGGAATCCAAGCGAAGCCGATCAAGTCGCCTTGCCACCTTGCCATACGATGTTTCAGTTTTTTGTGGCGAACAATAAACTCTCTTGCCAGCTTTATCAACGCTCAGCCGATTTATTCCTAGGTGTACCTTTTAATATTGCCAGTTACGCCCTTTTGACCCACATGGTGGCGCAAGTTTGTGATTTAGAAGTTGGTGAATTCATTTGGACGGGTGGTGATTGTCATATTTACCAAAACCATCGTGAGCAAGCTGAATTACAGTTATCACGCTCATTAATGGCGCTACCTACTTTGACCTTAAATCCCAATGTGAAAGATATTTTTGCCTTTAACTATGAAGATATTAGCGTTGAAGGCTATGAATCTCATCCGGCTATCAAAGCTAAAGTTGCTGTATAAGTAGAACTATTTAACAAGGATATTTTATGAGTTATGCCAACACCGAAGTCGCTCAAATTGCGGCGATCAGTAGCAATCGCTGTATTGGTAAAGACAATGAACTGCCATGGCATATCTCAGCGGATCTACAGCATTTTAAAAAGATGACCACAGCCGATAACGATGGCAATATCAAAGGTATTGTTATCATGGGTCGTAAGACTTTTGAGTCGATGGGCAGTAAGCCTTTACCTAAGCGCGTCAGCTTTATTATTACCACACAGTTGGATTACGCTGAGCAAAAAGGGCTTGTGGGCAAAGACAATGCTCATGTAATGCATAACTTGGATGATGCGTTAACGCAAGCGGCAAGCCTAGCTCACGGTGCTCATCTGGAGACTATCTGGATCATCGGTGGTGAGAAAGTATTTAAAGATGCGATGATGTACACCGATCGTATTGAGCTGACTCATGTCGATACTGTCATTGATGAAGGCGATGCTTTTTTCCCAGAACTGCCAAGTGATTTCGCAGCCGCGCAACAGTC
>CBETCF010000185.1:0-4220 GCA_965534785.1 uncultured Psychrobacter sp. | reverse complement strand
GTAGTACCATAACCGTTATCGACTTTCTTGATAGTAGAGCCGCTACTACTAGCTGAACTATTGGCACTGTACATAATATTGCGCGCTTCTGATAGACTATCAGCACCGCCCCAACTTACGCGAGCGCTAGTTTCGGGATTACCATTAATCGTAAGCGCTGCTTGTGCAACGCCGCCCAAACTCATTGAGATCATAGCAGCCATTAGCTGCTGTTTGGTTAATGATAAATTTCTCATTGTTCCCCCTACTGTTAGTATGGCATAAGTCATCGATTCTAATAGACGACCAACCGATAGATATCGTTAGACGATTATGGCTAATTAACTATTGGCGCTAATTAACTGTTGGCAATGTATTACTGGAATAGTATTTTGTACTTTTAGTGTATCATGGTTTAGATTTTAGAGTAATCAACTATACCTTCTTCGTAAACCTTTTTGAGTATTGAGTAAACTTTGCTACATTCTTTTTAGATTACAGCAATATTCATTAACATTGCAGCAATATAATATAGCATTGAGTGACTTTTGTTTAAACTATTCTTCTCTAACATTTTGATTGATAATGATTTTATGGTTAGCTAACTGGTAAGCTTGTTGAAATAGTTGGTTATAAAATCCTAAGTTAACAGCACAATTAAGAGTATAACTATGATTCGAGTATTAGTAGTAGATGATCACGATTTGGTACGTATGGGCATCAGCCGTATGTTAGCTGATAGTGCCGATATAGAAGTGGTAGGAGAAGCTGATGGAGGCGATATGGCTATCAAATTGGCTCGCGAGCTGACTCCTGATGTGATACTACTCGATGTTAATATGCCAAACATTGGTGGTCTTGAAGCGACTAAACGCTTGGTACAACTCAATATAGGCAGTAAGATTTTAGCGGTTAGTAGTGTAGCGACTCAGCCCTACCCTTCTATGCTACTCAAAGCGGGTGTCAACGGCTATATCACCAAAGGTACACCATTAGACGAGATGATACGAGCGATCAAAAAAGTCCATCAAGGCGGCCGTTATTTCAGTCATGATGTGGCTGATCAGCTAGCTGAAGTCCTGTTATCAGATAATGCTAATTCGCCTTTTGACTTATTAAGCGATCGCGAAAAGCAAGTAGCTATGATGGTGGTCAACTGTCAAAGTCCGCAAGAAATCGCTGATCAACTCTTTGTGAGCGTAAAAACAATCAATACTTATCGCTATCGTATTTACGAAAAGGTCAATGTTGATAGTGATGTAAAATTGACCCACTTAGCTATTCGTCATGGTTTAATTCAGCCCTAATTTTATAGTCAGTTGGGATACTGCGACTTAGTCTGTTATAGACCTTATTATGGGCTTAGCTTTATAACAAGGTAGTTTGCTAGGCTTATTCTCTATTTGAACTTGTTAATAGACTCTATCTATGACTTTTATCGCCAAAACGCTTGCCACTATAAATAGTTATCGTCAGCAGAGCGGTACACCTCCCTCCTCGCAGCTACGTAGATTAGGACTGATCTACAGTAGCTATCGGCTGCTCATTAATGTGGTTTATTTAATCTTGGCCTATGCAACTGTCAATAATGATAGTACATCCTTATTACCAAGCCTGCTACAACAGACCGCACTGATATTTTATTTGCTACTTAGCATTATTTTACTAGCTCTATTTTATGTGGTGCGTAAGCGTCCGCAGCGGCAGCTAGGCTTTGGTCTAGTGGTAGATGTCATTATCTTAAGTCTGCTTCTATATAGTAGTGGGGCGCCAGATCTACAGCTAACGATGCTATATATGGTGGTAGTAGCTGCCAGTTTTATGTTGCTAACCGGCTCACAAGCAATGATTATCACTTTGCTGGCGATTATACTGGTCATTTATCAGCAGTTTTTTTATGCTATTGCTAACAGCATCAACTTGGTAAACTTAGGTGATGCGCTACTGATGTCAGCCAGTTTTTTGGTAGTAGGTTTTTTGAGTTGGACCGTCTCGCAGCGCTTATTACACGTTGAACAAGTTTCCGCGCAACAGACAAAAGAGATGGAGCGCCTAAACGATATTAATCAAGAAGTGATTAGCCAAATGGTTAATGGCGTTATAGTGCTGGACCGACAGCAAATCGTTCTTGCCAATCATGCCTCTTATCAATTATTGGGTATTAATGAGAATGAAAATTACGAATTGCAGCACTTTCAGCAGCAACTGTCTCATCTGCATACCCAGCTTTTAGAGAGTTGGCTTTCCATACCTACCGGACAATCAAGTCTGTTTATTTATGAGCTTCCTACTACCATCAACGCCTCGATTATAGCGCGATTGCGGGTGCAGATTACCCCTCTAAAATACCATAGCCATTTAATAATATTAGAAGATTTACGCCGTGAGCAAGCCAGTGCCCAACAACTCAAGCTCGCCTCACTTGGACAGCTAACTGCCAGTATTGCTCATGAGATTCGTAATCCATTATCAGCAATCTCACAAGCCAGCCAGCTATTGATGGAAGAAGTTGATGAAGCAGATAGTATAGAAAACAATGATGACAACGCCAATCATGAGCTTTATAAAATGATATTTTCGCAGACCAAACGGGTTAACAGAATCATTGAAGATGTGCTAAAGCTATCTAAACGACAGCCAGCAAATAAACAAAGTATCGCGTTAGACAGTTGGATGCCAGACTTTATAACCAATCACTTCAGTGGTCATGACGTTTTTTTATCGGGTAAAGTGCAGCCTCTTATCCTTTTTGATACGCATCAATTAGAACAAATATTAATTAATTTGATCAATAATGGTTTGCGTCATAGCAGCTTATCGCATCCTCATGCTTACGTAGAGGTGGAGATTTATAGTAGCCGTAACGATGTTATAATCGATATCTTGGACAATGGTACTGGGGTCAAAACGGACGATATAGAACACTTGTTTGAGCCATTTTTTACCACTGATAGAACAGGGACTGGTTTAGGGCTCTACTTATCGCAGGCCTTTACTGAAGCCAATCAAGCACGCCTAGTCTATGTGGCTGAACACAAAAAAACCTGCTTTCGTTTGATTATACCCGCTAACTCAGCTGAGTTAGTCTAATTGAAAATACTGCATTAAAAGTACTGCTACATTCTATTGCCTATTTACTGGTATGACTGACTAAGAGTTCACTTTTAAGCTAAAAAACACTCTATTTTATTCCGTATTACTTATTGAATTTTGAAAGGTTATTTATGACAGCAACCGCCTTAGTCGTCGATGACGAAGTAGACTTATGCCGCTTAATGCAAATTACCCTGACCAAAATGGGCATCAAGAGCGACGTAGCTTATGATTTATCACAGGCAAAAGCCTACTGGCAAGCCAATGACTATGATTTCTGTCTGACCGATATGCAATTGCCTGACGGCTCAGGACTTGAGTTGGTTAAACTTATCAGTAATAGCTCCAGTGTTCCTGTAGCGGTCATTACTGCGCATGGCAGTATGGACTTGGCCATCGAAGCCCTCAAGCTTGGTGCATTTGACTTTGTTAATAAACCTTTGGAGCTGCCGCGGTTAAGACAACTAGTGGAAAACGCCCTAAAGGTTATTCGTGAAGATAATGCTGCGCCAGTAGAAAATATAAAGAGTCCTGAGCAGCAATTATTAGACAGCCGTTTGATTGGCGATACTCAGGTCATGCATAGTCTAAAAAATACTATTTTAAAACTAGCCCGTTCACAAGCGCCTGTTTTTTTGTCGGGTGCTTCAGGTACCGGTAAAGAAGTGGCTGCGCGGCTCATCCATGATCTAAGTCCTCGGCGTGATGGTAGCTTTGTTCCGGTGAACTGCGGCGCTATTCCCTCTGAGCTAATGGAGTCCGAATTTTTCGGTCACAAAAAAGGCAGCTTCACTGGTGCCGTGGCGGATAAGCAAGGCTTATTCCAACAAGCTAATGGTGGTACGCTATTTCTAGATGAGATTGCAGACTTGCCTTTAGCCATGCAAGTTAAGCTATTGCGAGCCATTCAGGAAAGAAAGGTACGGGCTATCGGTGATACTAAAGAAATTGCGGTCGATATCCGTCTGTTATCAGCCACTCATAAAGATTTAGCTCAATTAGTCAAGGAAGGAAGTTTTAGACAGGACTTATACTATCGTATCAATGTTATTGAACTAAAGCTGCCTACGCTTAATGAACGCGTCGATGATATTACAGCTTTAGCTCAGCATTTTTTGGCATTGATTAGTGAAGAATGGCAGTTAGAG
>CBETCF010000184.1:0-4225 GCA_965534785.1 uncultured Psychrobacter sp. | reverse complement strand
GCTTGCTCTCGCCATGACTGCATAGCCGCTAGACCCTTAACCCCTGCCCCTTGAATAAGGCGCATAAGCACCGTCTCAGCTTGGTCATCGGCATGATGAGCCAATAGTAATACGTCGCCTTGATTAATGTGCGCGTGCATCACCTTGTAACGTGCTAGCCTTGCCGCTTGCTCATCTTGACCTTGGACTTGCGCTTTCAATATCGTACAGGATAGCTGTTGAGCTTTTGCCCACTCTACAACGTGCTTAGCCCAAATTGAACTATTCGCTTGCAAGCCATGATCGACGTGCAGCAGCTGCGGTAAAAAAGGTAACTGGCCTTGTCTATAAAGCTGCACACAAAGCGCTGCTAAAGCTAAAGAATCTCGGCCACCACTACAAGCCAACCAAATCCGCCGTCCATGTAGCTGCTGACGATGTTCAGCTATACTAGTCAATAGCGCTGCTGCTAGTGGTTTATCAACTGAAACATCAGCTATAGGCTCAATAGGGTACGGCTGGATGGCGCTATAGGTCATAGGATTATTAGAAGCCTGTATAGTATTTGATAATAAAATCTAGTCACAAAAAAACGCGCTAGTTAGTAGCACGTCTTATTTTAACATTAAGTCGATGGATTAAGGGAACCGCTCAATCAGCTAGTCAGACCCTATTAGTGAAACCCTAGCAAGGCAACATTACTTCTGAGTTGAACGATTTGAGTTTCTCATAGCGCTGCTCACAACGCTCATGTGCGTCCATATCGACGATCTCTGCCAATTGCTCTGTCAGCAGATCTTTCAAGGCGTTCATCACTGGTGTTGGCTGCAAATGTGCCCCTTCACCTTCGTCGATAACGGCATCGATCAAACCCATTTGATGCAGATTGATAGCGTTTAATTTTAACGCTTCACTAGCATCCTGCGCTTTTTCTGCAGTTTTCCAAAGAATAGAGGCACAGCCTTCAGGGGAGATAACCGAATAAATACTATTCTGTAGCATATTCACTTTATCGCCAACACCGATAGCTAAAGCGCCGCCTGAACCGCCTTCGCCAATGATGGTGACGATAATAGGCACTTTTAAGCTAGAGAATACCGCGATACTTTCGGCAATAGCTTGCGCCTGACCGCGCTCTTCTGCGCCAATGCCAGGGTAAGCGCCTTGGGTATCCACAAAAGTCATAACTGGAATATTAAAGCGCTCAGCCATCTTAACTAGACGAATGATTTTGCGATAGCCTTCAGGATTGGCCATGCCAAAATTGCGCGCAATGCGTTCGCGCGTACTGCGCCCCCGATGTTGGCCGACTACCATCACAGGCTCGCCGTTGAAACGAGCTAAGCCGCCTAAAATGGCTTTATCATCAGCAAAAGCGCGATCGCCATGCAACTCATCAAACTCTGTAAACATCTGATTGACATAATCCATAAATAATGGACGTTTTGCGTGTCTTGCCAGCTGTACGCTATCCCAAACGGTACTCATAGACATATCCTTTTCTATTGTTTTGTAGCCGCTAACGGCTTAAAAGTAGGCATTAAAATGGGCTATTAAAACGGTTATTAAAACAACTAAATCGAAAGTACAGTTGTAAACTCAATAAAAACCATAGTAGCACATCTTCGCGACTATGGCACAGCTGACAGGCTTGCTTTTTTGCAATGATTAAGTGACATTAAGTTAGATTAGATAACATTGGTAAACGTTAAGCAATCTTGAAAAACCATTAGAAGGGGTTAAACCTCAATGACAGTTAATTTTACGCCCCATTTAGCAAACTGCTCAATATCGGCGTAGAGATCGGAATACAAAAAGGCATAGTGCTTTTTATCAGTACTAACGGTAATTTTCCAATGATTAGTATCAATAATGTCTAGCTTCATAAGCGGCAGGTCGTATTCACTACGGCTGTGATGCGCCAATACTGCCAATCTTAGCAGCAAACACAAATAAACCAGTTGATCGCCGCCAAGTTTGCAGGTCTGCTCTAAAACGTCACCTTTTAACTTACGTCTATGGCTGAGCATCAACTGTGCCATGCGTTTTTGATCGACTTGAGAAAAACCCGGAATATCTGAATTCTCTAGCAGATAGGCACTGTGGCGATGATAATTACTATGAGCAATCGCGAGGCCAATCTCATGCAAATAAGCGGCCCGTCTCAATACATCGCCATCATCGTTAGTGAGCTGCAAGTCGTCTTGTACTTGTCTAAACAGATGACGGCTAGTTCTGACCACTTGCCGAGCTTGTTTTTTATCCACCGAATAGCGTTTGATAAATGCCAATACGCTACGATCACGCACATCTTCACTAGCAAAGCGCCCCAGCATATCGTACATCACGCCTTCACGGAGCGCTCCATCAGAATATGCTAAAGTCTCTATCCCTAATACCTTCATCGAAGCTCGCAGTACGGCTACTCCTGCTGGAAATACCGCTTTTCGGTGCTCTTTGACGCCTTCTAGTTCGATATTATTGACATCGCCAATAGAGATTAGTAGTTTTTCTAACTTTTTCACACCTTTATAGGTGATACATTCTTGCTCATTGGCCCAGCCTTTGGACACTAAAACATTGCGCACCGCTTTTATAGTGCCACTAGAGCCGATTACACTAGTCCAACCTGCTTTTTGGTATTGACCGCTGATAGCTAGCACATCTTTGCGGGCCGCGGCGATAGCGCTACCAAAAGCTTTATCAGTGATTTGTCCATCAGCGAAGAATTTTTTGGTAAAAGCCACACAGCCCATTTGTAAGCTTTCAGTCAGTAGCGGCTCAAAACCTTCACCAATAATAAACTCAGTCGAGCCGCCACCAATGTCTATTACCAAGCGCTTATCACTACTGGCGTTGGTGTGTGAGACGCCTAAATGAATCAAACGTGCCTCTTCGCGTCCAGCGATTATCTCAATCGGTCTAGGCAAAATCTCATTAGCTCGAGCAATAAAATCATCAGCATTTTTGGCTTGTCGTAAGGCGTTAGTAGCAACCACACGCACACGCTCTGGTGGCACTGAATCTAAGCGCGCGACAAAACGGCTTAGGCAATCAAGGCCCCGACGAGCCGCTGCGGCACTGAGAATATTATGCTCATCTAAACCAGCTGCTAATTGCACCTTTTCTGACATAGAGACCACTTTACGCACTTCACCATGATCAAGACGGGCAATCGCTAAATGAAAACTATTGGAGCCAATATCAATCGCAGCTATTAGCTCATCTTCAGCAAGTGGTGGGTTTTCAAGGTAGTTATTGAGCATAAATGGCAGTTACCGTAACAGGAGAATGAAATAAAAATGTCGACTCGTAAAACAACTTATAGATGAATAGCAATAGTGTCTATATCCTACTATTTATAAGCGACTTTTTGACTAAATGCGCTCATTAAAACATTAATGCTAAATCCTAGCAAACAAACTAATGATTTATTGAAAGCTTGTGTAAATCTAATTTTCTATGAACACTTAGTGCTTGTATTATTAATAAGCGCTTGCTACATTTAAAAGTAGTAAGATATTATAAATTACAAGGACTTAACCACTATTCGCTGACTTCTATTTACCCTTAACTTAAGTCAAAAAATAATTTTTAGCAAAGGAAGCTACTATGACTCATCCCACTCAAGATCTCGTTCAAGATACGACAATTACTCATAACAATACTTCTCAAGTGGCTTCTAAAAGCGCTAACAATAGTATAGTAAAAAGTGATAAAGGGGCGGAGCAAAATTTCTACGACTTTTATTTAGATGAGCATCAAAATATAGCGTGCCGTCGTTTGCATTTCGCAGGTAGTAGTTTTGGCTTATTGGGGTTGGCAAAGTCGGTCAAAACTCGTTCGCCAAAACCATTACTCAAAGGGATTGCTGCTGGATATGCTTGCGCTTGGGTTGGGCATTTTTTCTTTGAGAAGAATAAACCTGCCTCTTTCAAATTTCCACTAAAAAGCTTTGTCAGCGACTTTCGTATGTATACTGATGTACTGCGTGGCAGGCTCAGCCTAAAAGATCGCAAATTTGATAAAATTTAGCGTGTTCAACAGATCCTAAGGATACATAAGCACAAAAAAACCAGCACTATGGCTGGTTTTTTATTTTAAATACTTAAAGCTATAACTGGCTCAGTTACGCTTTTGCCATTTCTGCAAAGATTTCGTCAGCCGCTTTAATCGAAGTCTCAATGTCTTCATCGCTATGCTTGATAGACATAAAGCCAGCTTCATAAGCAGACGGTGCCAAATA
>CBETCF010000183.1:0-4236 GCA_965534785.1 uncultured Psychrobacter sp. | reverse complement strand
TTTTATTTAAACTATCGAGCCCGTCGTAATGGTGAGGACTATCGTAGCGTCAGCATAGACACCGAGAATGCGGTCAAAGAGCTGAATAAGCAGAATATCGATGGCTTAGTTATTGACTTACGTAACGATCCAGGTGGCTCGTTAGATGAAGTGGCTAAGATGCTTGGTTTATTTATCAAGAGTGGGCCTTTAGTGCAAATCCGCGATAACCGTGGCAATATCCAAGTCTATCGTGATGATGATGGCGGTAAGCAGCTCTATGATGGCAAGCTAGTCGTCATTACCAATTTGGCATCAGCCTCAGCTAGTGAAATCTTTGCCGCAGCGATTCAGGATTATGGTCGTGGTTTAGTAGTCGGTAGCACTACTACGGGCAAAGGCTCCGCGCAAATTCAGCTCGATAGTCTCGCTTTAGGCTCAGCGACTTTGACTCAGCGTAAGTTCTATCGTATCACTGGCGGTAGTACGCAGAATAAAGGCGTAGTGCCAGATGTAGAGCTAGTCAATATCTATGATGATGCGACCTTTGGCGAGCGTGCGCAAAAGAATGCGCTGCCATGGGATACTATTAAAACCGCTGCGTATAAGCCTGAAGGTAAATTTAGTGCTAATACGCTAGAGACTTTGAATCAACAATCCAAAATACGCCAACAACAAAACCCACATTTCGCTTATCTATCAACTCTAAATGATATTCGCGATATGGATGATGAGAAAAAACCCATTGATCTAGATATCAATAAGCGCCGTGCAAAAATGAAATTAATTGAACAGCGTTCACTTGAAGCTGAGAATAAAAGACAAATAGCGACTGGCTCTAGTCCTTATGCCAATTGGAACACTTATCAGGCGGCAATGGATGCGAAGTTTGAAGAGCGTAGTCAAATGAAACAAAGCGAGCGTCCAGAATTACCAGAAGATGAAGTCTATATTTATGAAGCCGCGCAATTAATGCTAGATGCTGAACCCAAGATCATCGCTAGTCCAGAAGAGAAACTTTAAGGCTATATACTAAGTGTAAGCATATGCTTACACGCATTGACGCTTAGACCTCTTACTTAGTCATGAGCAATCTGCGATTATAGTCTCACTGCACAGTTTATTGATACTGTTTATTTACACTAGGGATTGGTGTTCTAAGATAGATGGTTTGTAGATTGCGTCAGGGATGGTTTGCTGCTCAAGGAAGAGAAGGCTATAAGCCTAAATAGCAATGTACCTCGGGATTAGGTATGGCGTTATATTAACAAGGATGTTAAGTAATAAAGACCGTATAGTGCTTGTCACTATGCGGTTTTTTTACGTTTGGATGACGATATACTTGTTAAATGGTAGTCTGCCTCAGTGACAGGCAGAAAATAAAAAGAGCCAGTAGCTATTACGCTACTGGCTCTTACGCTTTATAGGCTAAGCTATAAAAAGCTTAGAGCAAATTAATGCTCAACGCCGCCTGCACCATGGACATGGCCATGATTCAATTCGTCTTCAGTAGCAGCGCGAACTTCTTGAATTTCTACATCAAAAGTCAAACGCTTGCCAGCTAGAGGATGGTTAGCATCAACAGTGACTTCTTGATCATTAACGTCAGTGACCGTTACCAGCATGACTTGACCACCAGCTTCTGACTGAAATTGCATACCAGGCTGGATATCTTCAACGCCTTGGAAGTTATCGCGAGGTACTTTTTGTACTGCTTGCTCTTGGTATTCGCCGTAACCATCAGCAGGCTCAACGACTGCATTGACGCTTTCGCCAGCAGATTTGCCTTCTAGTTGCTGCTCAAGACCTGGAATGATGTTGCTATGACCATGCAGATAAGCCAGAGGTTGGCCTTCTGGAGACTGGTCAAGGATGTTGCCTTCGTCATCTTTTAGCGTATAGTTGAATTTGACAGCGGTATCTTTTGTGATAGTAGTCATAAATTATCCTAAATTGAATATAGTTATAAAAAATAAATTCGATGGTAATAAACCTAAAAAGGTCGATCAGCTAAAGAGCCATATCAATAATCAATTATCGTCAGTTTATTAATTAACTGTAGCAGTTAGCCTCTTTAATTGAGATGTTTAAGTTAACTTTCAAGGTAAATCCAACAAAAAAAACGAATTTATCACATATTCATTTTGTTTTCTGACTTTAAGCCTTTAATGCTATGTTTTTCAGAGCATCATTGGTGGGCTAATAACCCTACTGTTAACGGTTTAGCCGTTGCGTTTTTGGTTGAGGACTTCTACCATAGATATAAATATTATAATGATTTTAAGCTTAAACTATGACTACTACTATTTCTGATAACTCAACTAGCATTGATGAAAGTAACGAAGCCTCTCAAGTTGATAAGACCACGGCTATCAGCTACTGCTTAGACTTTGAACGTTTTAACGAGCATTTAGTCGATGTGACTTTAACTTTTACAGCTAGCAGCGACAAGGCTGAATTATGGTTGCCAGCTTGGATTCCCGGCAGTTATTTGATGCGAGAGTTCGCTCGAAATATTACTGCGGTCCACTACGAGATTCTAGAAGAAAGTGAGGCTAACGCTTATCGCGCGCAAAAAATAGATAAGCACAGTTGGCAGCTACCAGCATCGAAAGTAGGGCAGACGCTCAAAGTGACATACGAAGTCTATTGCTATGATTTGTCGGTGCGTAGCGCTTATATCGATCAGCAGCGTCTCTATGGTAATTTTACCTCGCTAGCGGTAGCAGTGTCAGGGCAAGAGCAAGCGCCTGTGCAAGTGAGTTTATTAGTACCAGCTGCTTTTTTAGCAGATAAAAGTGACGATGAGGTTAAATTAGCTTGTGGTCTACAGGCTAGCCATTTGCAGCTAGACAATCATCATGGCTACGGTCTACAAGCAGCGGATTATTATCAACTGATTGATCATCCATTTGAGATTGCTGTGCAGCAATCCTTTAACTTCATTATTCAAGACGATGAGCATCAAACTTTGCCGCATAGCTTTTATCTCTCAGGCAGACATAATGCCAATATGGGACGCTTGCAACAGGACGTGACTCAGATTTGTCAGACTTATCTGAATTGGCTGGGCGATGCACCGTTCAGCGATTATACTTTTATGACTTATGCTAGCGGTCAGGACTATGGTGGCCTTGAGCATATCAATTCAACTAGCCTGATTACTCCGCGCAATGATTTGCCTAGTCGTGATGAGCCTGCACTACCTAGTACTGATTATCAGCGCTTTTTGGGTCTGTGTAGCCATGAATACTTTCATGCTTGGTGGGTCAAGACCGTGCGTCCTGATGTAATGCTAGAGGTAGATTTACGCCGTGAAGCTTTTACACCGTTGCTTTGGGTATTTGAAGGCTTTACCTCCTATGTCGATGACTTTATGTTGCAAGCATCGAACGTCATCGATAAACCAAGCTACCTCAAGTTATTAGCCGAGCAGATTAATCGCTACTATCAAACCGATGGCCGCGCTAATCAGAGCGTCGCTGAGTCCAGCTTTGACGCTTGGATTAAGCTCTATCGCAGCGATGAGAATACCGGTAATGCTGGTATCAGTTATTATAATAAAGGCGCTTTGGTGGCGCTATGTTTAGACTTGACGTTATTGGAGAAGAGCAAAGGTCGCTATCGTCTATTCGATGTGATAAAAGCATTTTATGTTCAGGCTAAGCAAAAAGATAATCAGCGTATCGGTATCAGTAGCGCCGATATGAGCGCGGTGATTAGTGAGTTTATGCCCAAAGTAGAGTGGGATGATTTTGAGAGCCGTTATGTCAATGGAGTAGAGGAGTTACCTATAAAGGAGTTGCTCGGCGCTAATGGTATTAGCTGGCATGAAAACGAGATAGAAACAACTGACAAAAATGTGCCTTGGGGCATGCGCTGTAGTGAGATTGCAACAGGACTAAAAGTCAATCGAGTCCAGCGTGGTAGCTTAGCGGCAAAATCTGGTATTTCAGCTAATGACATTATTATTGCTATTGATGGTATCAAAGCCACTAGTAAGCAATTGGCCGCTTTTAGTCCGCTAGAGCAAACTGTTAGCTGTCATTTATTCCGCCGTGACGAGCTTATGACTATTAACGTGCTGCCAAAAGCAGATGATGCTAATGAACTAGCGAGCACTGAGCAAATAAAGCTATTTCCACACAAAATAAGCTTAACTTTAGTTAATGTAAAAGGGGCTGGAAAAGAATCTAGCGAGTCAGTAGAATCTCCGGCATGGCAAGATTGGCTTGAGTTTATGACAGTATAAAAGCT
>CBETCF010000182.1:0-4281 GCA_965534785.1 uncultured Psychrobacter sp. | reverse complement strand
TCTTGTGGTAAGCGGTCTAGCTTAATCTGTGCGTGAGTGACTAACCCTAAAGTACCTTCACTACCAATAAATAACTGGCGTAGATCATAACCGGTAGCATTTTTCACCATGCCGCGGTTAAGATGCAAGATATCGCCTTTACCAGTAACCACGGTTAAGCCCATAATCCATTGACGGGTCATGCCATAGCGAATAACTTTGATGCCACCTGCGTTAGTGCCGATATTGCCACCGATTTGGCTTGAACCTGCTGAAGCAAAATCGACCGGATAGTATAAGTCTTTGGATTCAGCGAACTGCTGTAGTTGTTCGGTGACGACGCCAGCTTCAATCTCAACCATACGATCAGCGGGATAGAAGGTGCCGATTTTATTCATCTTATCCATGCTAACGACAATCTCGCCGTTAGCCGCTACTGCGCCAGCAGAGAGACCCGTACGACCACCACTTGGCGTTAATACTACGTTATGCTCATTAGCTAACAGTACGATAGCTTGTACTTGCTCAGTAGTCTTTGGAAAGACAATAGCAGAGGCAGCAGGGGCGAAATGCTTAGTCCAGTCTTTACCCCAATGCTCCAAACTCTCATTATCCGTCTTGATTTGATTATCTTCAAACTGATGAGTCGTGCTTAACGACTCTAAGATAGCTGCTACGCTAGCCGTATTTGCCTCAGTCATAGGACGATTTAAGCTTGGCTCATTAACATCCGCTTGCTTTGCGGCATGCGTAAGCTCATGGGCAACTTCATGAGCAGCCTCATTAGCAATATTGGCAGGTTGGTTTTCGATGAGAGATTCAGTCATAATAGTCTCGGCTATTTAGGATTGGCAACAGATGGGATTGATGATTTGCTTAATGTAGTGATTAATACCTTTAGATGAGGTCAATATTAGCACATCACAACCTTATCTCTAAGCAGATGCTGACACTTAGTAGATCATCATTGATTAAAATAACAACTATTTATTGCTCTTATTCCCTAACATAATCGAGCAATTTTGTGTAATATAAGCGCATCATTTTTTATTCATCATAAGTCACTTGTTAGACGATTTTATGTACTGTTAACGGGTGTTTTAACCAGTTGCTGATAGATAAGCTATCAACATCTTAATAGTAATAAAAGAAACCACTCAATTATAGGATAGGTTTGATATGGCATTATCACTACAAAAAGATAAGATCCGCTTTTTATTATTAGAAGGTCTGCATGAGAACGCCCTAAAAGTGTTAGAAAAAGCAGGCTACACTAATATCGAATATCTGAGCCACGCGCTGGATGAAGATGAGCTAATCGAAAAGATTAAAGACGCTCACTTCGTAGGTATTCGCTCACGTACCCAGTTAACTCGTGAAGTGCTAGAAAAAGCAGAAAAACTTATCGGTATCGGCTGTTTCTGTATTGGTACCAACCAAGTCGACTTAGAGGCTGCCCGTGAATTAGGAGTTCCTGTTTTTAATGCTCCATACTCAAACACGCGCTCAGTAGCTGAATTGGTATTAGCCGAAGCGATTATGCTTTATCGCGGTATCCCTGAAAAGAACGCCACTGTCCATCGCGGCGGCTGGGGCAAATCTGCTACTAACTCGCATGAAGTGCGCGGCAAAACGATCGGTATCGTCGGCTACGGCTCTATCGGCTCACAGTTATCAGTATTGGCTGAGAGCTTCGGGATGAAAGTCATTTATCATGACGTAGTGACCAAATTACCACTAGGTAACGCTCATCAAGTAAGCAGCTTAGAGGAACTATTATCTACTGCTGACATCGTCACTCTGCATGTGCCTGACGTACCAAGCACGCGCTATATGATGAAAGCTAAGCAATTCGCACAAATGAAAGAAGGCAGCTACTTCATTAACGCTGCCCGCGGTACTTGTGTCGAAATCGATGATCTAGCAGCGGTTATTGAGTCTGGTAAAGTATTGGGCGCCGCTATCGATGTGTTCCCCAAAGAGCCAAAATCTGCCGAGGAAGAGTTCGAGTCGCCATTACGTAAATTCGATAATGTCATCTTGACCCCGCATATCGGTGGCTCAACCCAAGAAGCACAAGCCAACATTGGACTTGAAGTCGCTGAAAAATTCGTCAGCTATTCTGATAGAGGTGATACAGTAACGGCGGTAAACTTCCCAGAGGTTTCTATTCCGTTCAAAGAAGGCACTCATCGTCTGCTGCATATTCATAAAAACGTACCAGGCGTGCTATCACAGATTAACCGTCTGTTCGCTGAAGCGCATATCAATATCTTAGCGCAAAGTTTGATGACCCAAGACGATGTGGGCTATCTAATGATGGACGTCGATTATAATGACTCCAATGCCGCTTTAGATCAGCTCAAAGATGTAGAAGAAACTATTCGCGTACGTATTTTGTTCTAATCTTTAGCTCGTTTAATAAGAAAAAAAAGAGACTCAACTATGGGTCTCTTTTTTTGTGGGTGAGTGATTACTTCAGCTTATTTGCTGTCATATAAATTAACATTTTCTTTACAGTGAACTGTTTTTGACAACTTATACTACACAACCGAATTCACAAATAAGTTGTAGTGTTTATTTTGCAAAATAAATAAACATCAATAATAAATCAATAAATAGGATTTTTATGAAAGCAAATATATTAAAAGCAGCTGCTCTCGGTGGTGTATTAGCCATGACAGCAACCGCCAGCTTTGCCGCTGATAAAGGCGAATACCAGTTATCTAGCCATATTCTCGATATAGGTAGCGGTGAGCCTGCACCTAACGTTGATGTACGTTTAATGAAGCAGCAAGCTAATGGCAGCTGGCAATTATTGGATACTAAGAAGACTACTGAAGGTGGCCGTATCAATGACTTCTTACCTAATGAAGATAACGTAGATAATGATGGTACTTATAAGCTTATTTTTGAAACCACTCCTTATTTCAGTAAAATGGGTAAAGAGTCATTCTTTCCTTATGTCGAAGTAAACTTTAACATCGAAGGTGATAAGCATTACCATGTGCCAATCACTTTATCGCAGTACGGTTATAGCACTTACCGTGGCAGCTAAAATAGCTTAAATGAATCAAAAAAAGAGACGCTATTATTCATAGGGTCTCTTTTTTATGGAGGACTTCATAATGGTTAGATTAATAGCGTAGTCGTAGGGTGCTTTTTAAACACCCTACAAAATATACAGTTATCTATTTTTATAATAAGACTATTTGGCTTTATTAGCCGCATCGGCTTTTGCGCGCGCTTGCTCTTTAGCCAATTTACGCTTTTGCATAACCTCTTTGACTTCGCTACCGATATGCGCTTCACCACGTTGCTTTGCTAATTGCATTTGATATTCGCGCTCACGGAAACGTGCTTTTTGTTCTTCTGTCGCTTTACCGATACAATGCGGACAAGACTCGCCTTTGCTATAAGCCGCACTTTGCATATCATCAACAGTGATCGGCATACGGCAAGCGAAGCATTGCTCATAATCGCCTTTTTCTAAGTTATGATTGACCGAGACGCGGTTATCAAAGACGAAGCAATCGCCTTGCCACATGGAATCCGTTGCAGGGATCTCTTCTAAGTATTTAAGAATGCCACCTTCTAAATGGTAAACCTCTTCAAAGCCTTGCTCACGCATATAAGCGGTTGATTTCTCACAGCGGATGCCACCGGTGCAGAACATCGCCACTTTTTTGTGTTTGGCAGGATCTAGCTCTTTGGCGACGTACTCAGGGAATTCGCGGAAAGTCTCAGTATTAGGGTTGACGGCATTCTGAAAAGTACCGATTTGCACTTCATAATCATTACGCGTATCGATTAAGATCACTTCAGGATCAGAGATTAACGCGTTCCACTCACTAGGTTTGACATAGCGACCGACCGACTGTAGCGGGTCGATATCTTCGACGCCCATAGTGACGATTTCTTTTTTTAGCTTAACTTTGGTGCGGTAAAAGGGCTGCTCGCTGGTATAAGACTCTTTAAAAGTAAAGCTGCCAATCGCTTCGATACTCCGTAAATAATCAAGCACGGCATCAATACCTTGGCGACTGCCAGAAATCGTACCGTTGATTCCTTCGCTCGCTATCAATAAAGTGCCTTTAACGTCGTTGTCTAGCATCACATCTAAGATCGGCTGACGATAGTCTTCAAAGTCATTAAAGCGAGTAAATTTATAAAGAGCGGCGACGACGATATTATTGACTTCGCTATCGTAGACAGGTGCTTTTTTTGAGGTAGGGTTATTTAGGGTAGTGCTCATTTGTTTCTCCTGCGGGCTAGGACGTAAACCTAGTGCATCATGTGAAA
>CBETCF010000181.1:0-4352 GCA_965534785.1 uncultured Psychrobacter sp. | reverse complement strand
TCACTCTCATTTTCTATAGACAGCCAATCGACAGTATCCCAGTCAGGACAACTTTTCAGTGCGCCTATCTTTATTAACTCCTCAGCCCGCGCTTGCATAGCGTCACTATCCGCGCTTACCCAAATAGGCCGATCAAAATCTTCTAGCTTACCGGCGTCAGCTAGCATTAATACAATATCCATGCCTATACCAGCAGGCTCTCCTGTGGTAATCAGTAATGGTCGCTTTTGTAATAAATCCTGCATGTTAAATCCATCCTTTTTATAACATCTAATTGATTTTATTTAATTTTTTACTGTATTATTTTTATCTTAGTATCCAACCTTAACGCTAATTACACCATAATAAGCGACTAGTCAAGGTAGATATAATTACTGACTACGGCCGAAAAAAGGGCATAATGTGTTAAACTCCGCTGTTGATTGTAGCATCAATAAGCTAGTCTTTATTTTCCCTTTTATGATGCTTATCACTCCTTACTTGTAGATAAACGACTTAGAATTTATCGTAATTTTTGCATCATTTTGTATTGTTTTTCAATTTAATATTAGGCACTCATGGCAGATAACGACAAAACCGACGATTTACTCAATCAGCAGCCACCGCACAATATCGATATCGAAAAGGCCTTGCTGGCCTCTTTGATGAGTATTGAAGAAGCTTATGACAAGATTGCCGATATTGTCACCAAAGACGATTTTTATGCTGGGCGTCATCAACATATTTTTGCAGCTATTGCGCATTTAGCAGCGGTCAATGAGCCTTATGATACGGTAATGGTGCATGATTGGTTAGAGGCACAGAAACTGCTTAAAAGCGCTGGCGGTGACAGCTATTTAGCGGATATTCTCAGTCAAAGTCCGGCGACTTTATTTAACTTAACCGCTTATGCACAGCGGGTGCGTGAGTTGTCTACTTTGCGTCAATTGATTACCGCCAGTAACGATATGCTTAGCCTTGCCTATAATCCAAAAGATCAGTCGATCAGTGACATTTTAGACAGTGTTGAGGCGACTATTTTTAGTATCAATGAGCAGCATAATAAGCGCGCTGAACAACGTGGTCCTGTCGGTATTACCTCAGTATTGACCAACGTCATCGATAAAATTCAAGAACTAAAATCCAATCCCGATGGCATGATTGGCTTGCAAACGCCTTTTACTGAGCTCAATAATAAAACCCAAGGTTTGCAAGCCGGTGATTTGATCATTGTCGCGGCGCGACCGTCTATGGGTAAGACCACCTTCGCGATGAACTTAGCGGAAGGGATTTTATTCAATGAAGATCTGCCAGTAGTAGTATTCTCGATGGAAATGCCTGCCGAGTCTATTGTTATGCGTCTGCTCTCCTCTTGGGGCGCAATTAACCAGACCCATTTGCGTTCAGGTCAGATGAATGAAGATGAGTGGGCAAAAATGATGAATGCCATTCAACATCTGCAATCTAAGCATTTATATATTGATGATAGTACCGCGCTGCCGCCGTCAGAGCTACGCTCGCGTTGTCGCCGTATCGCCAAAAATCATGACGGGCGTTTGGGCGCTATCATTGTCGATTACCTTCAGCTGATGAAAGTACCTGGGCTTGATGCCAACCGCGTTGGGGAAATCTCCGAGATTTCACGTAGTCTTAAGGCTCTCGCCCGTGAGCTTGAATGCCCGGTTATCGCGCTATCGCAGCTTAACCGTAGTCTAGAGAACCGTCCTAACAAACGCCCTATCATGTCAGATCTACGTGAGTCTGGCGCTATCGAGCAGGATGCCGATTTGATTATGTTTATCTATCGTGATGAGGTTTATAACGAAAACTCTGATCACAAAGGCGTGGCTGAGATTATCATCGGTAAGCAACGTAATGGTCCTATTGGTACGATACGCTTAGCTTTTGAAGGTCAATTTACCCGCTTTACCAACTTAACCCCTGAATACTATCAAGGCGTGACTTTTGATGATGAGTAATCAATAGGTTAGTTGATAATTAATATAGTTTATTTAACTTTAACTTCAAAATCAGTCGCTATTGACCGTAAATCGCTATAAATGAACATAGCTTTGACTAGTTGATAGCTTGAACATACTGCCATAAAAGAACTCTATTATGCGTACTGCTACCGTTACTATTTCTTCTCATGCCCTTACCCATAACCTTAAGCAAGTCAAAAATATAGCACCAAAATCCAAAGTAATAGCGATGGTAAAAGCCAACGCTTATGGTCATGGTGTGGCTATGGTATTACCAGCCTTACAACAAGCAGATGCTATTGGCGTTGCTAGCTTCACTGAAGCTGTTGAGGCGCGGCAATTGGGCTGGAATAAAGCTATCGGTTTGATTGAAGGGGTTTTTAGCGCTGAAGAGTGGCAACAAGCTATTGAGCAGGATTGTAGCTGTGTAATTCACCACCAGCCCCAGTTAGATTGGGCGCTAGCCAATGTGCCTAGCGCAGAGAGCTCAACTCGTATAGCTTGGCTCAAATACAATACCGGTATGAACCGACTCGGTTTTGATTATCAGCAAACTATTGAGACGGCAAAAAAGCTTCACAGCGCTGGTTATCAGCTTATTTTGACCACCCACTTTGCCAATGCCGACGACCGTAATCATCTGTTAAATGCTAAGCAAATTCAACGCTTTGATGACATGCTAACGCTATTAAAGAGCACCCTCAGTGCCGATATCCAAGGCTCGCTTTGTAATTCAGCCGGTATAGTGAATTTTTCAGAGTATCATTATGATTGGGTACGTCCCGGTATTATGCTTTATGGCAGCTCACCCGTTGTCGATCAGTCTGCTAGCGAGTTAGACTTGCAACCGGCTATGGAATTTAGTGCGCAAATTATGGCTTTTCAAACCGTGCAAGTTGGCGAGGCTATCGGTTATGGCAGTCGCTGGGTCGCTCAACAGCCGACTAGAACGGCATTAGTCAGCATTGGCTATGGCGATGGCTACCCTAGAGTGGTCAATGAGGACACTTATGTTTGTGTACGGGCTACAAATGAAGCGGATGGCGCTGAACAAAGATATCTGTGCCCCGTGCGCGGTCGCGTGGCGATGGATATGATTGTCATTGATATCAGCCAACTGCCAGAAGATATTTCATTGGATAGCAAAGTTATCCTTTGGGGCGATGCGCCCCACGTTGATGAGGTTGCAGCAAACGCTGGAACGATTGGCTACGAGCTACTATGCCGATTGAGTACGCGTCCTGATCGTGTAAAAGTCTCTTAAGTATTCTAACGGTATAACTCAATTTTCTAGTTGTTAATGACGGTGCAATTGGGGATTTACATTGAAAGTAATTACGCTATACTAAAAGTTTGTTATCAGCTCAGTTAGTGCTCGCAGCGCTACTATTAATAACGGCTGATAATCCACCACTCTAATTGACCGTGATCGACTGCTAGGATTGCTATGAGCTTGCGCCATTTTCTGACCTTATCTGATTTAAGCAAACAAGAACTAGAAAATCTAATCAAACGTGCTAGTGAGCTGCGAAAAATGCAACATGCTGGCGAGATTTATCAGCCTTTTGTTGGTCGTACGCTTGGGATGATTTTTGAGAAATCCTCTACCCGTACTCGTATCTCTTTTGAGACCGGCATGGGTCAGTTTGGTGGTAGTGCCATTTTCTTATCACCAAATGATACCCAGCTCGGTCGCGGTGAACCTTTAGAAGATTCAGCTAGAGTGATTTCTAGCATGGTCGATATCATTATGATTCGTACCTTTGGTCACGAAAAAGTTGAGACTTTTGCTAAGTATTCGAGCGTTCCTATTATTAACGCACTTACCGATGATTTTCATCCTTGTCAGCTGCTCGCCGATATGCAAACTTACTATGAGCATCGCGGCAGTATCGAAAATAAGATTGTCACTTGGGTCGGCGATGGCAATAATATGTGCGCCTCATTTATGCAAGCAGCCAGTCAGTTTGGCTTTGAGCTTCGGGTAGCAGCCCCTTATGGCTTTGAGCCTGATCCTGAACTAATGAAGCGTTTCTCGCATTGCGTAAGCTTAGTTGAAAATGTGCAAGATGCGGCAAAAGATTCCAATCTGATTGTCACTGATGTATGGGCCAGTATGGGCCAAGAGTCTGAGCAAAATACTCGCGCTCGCCGTTTTGCCCCTTATCAAGTCACCCCATCATTATTAGACAAAGCCGATCCTGAAGTAGTGTTCATGCATTGCTTGCCAGCGCATCGCGGTGAGGAAATCTCTCACGATATGCTTGATGATCCGCGCTCGGTAGTGTGGGATGAAGCAGAAAACCGTCTGCATGCGCAAAAAGCGCTAATGGAGTTTTTACTTAAAGATAAGATTAAATTATCGGTCTAAACCATTAATAGCTTATCAGC
>CBETCF010000180.1:0-4366 GCA_965534785.1 uncultured Psychrobacter sp. | reverse complement strand
GAGAACGGATACTCGCCGCCACCGCCTAAAAAAACCGGTTTGGACTGAGTAATAGTAGGGTTGGCAGTCGTTGGCGCAGCCTGAGCACTAAAAGCAAGACCTAGCCCTAAGAGAGCGGTCGCTGATAGTTTGCCTAATTTTGTAGCGATCTTTTTATAATGTATAGTCATGATATTATCCTTATTATTGAAAGGTTAAGGTTGAAGCTATCATTTATCCTGAAATTTACTAGCTTGCCTCTTTCGATTCGTTTTTTGAGTCTTTATTTTCAGTCTCTGTAGCGGCTTCTTCAGTATCAATATCAATTTTAGTATCAGTATTTTTTTCATTTACTTCAGCTGTTTTTTGGTTACGACCTTGACGACGCGCTTCAAGCTCAGCTTTAGGTATCCAAGCCCAAGTCATCTCAACGGTGATAGGGTCGCGCTCGCTATCAGACTCTCGATCATTGATGATACAAGGGATAACCATTTCACCCTTTGGGGTATTTAGAATCTCTAAGCGTTGCTCGTCAGATAAAGTAGCGATGGCAGCTACTTGACCTTTTTTTAGTGGACGATAGAAATTCACCGAGTAAGACTTTATTAAGAGCATCCGATCGGTAGGTAAGTTTAGACCTAAGATAAATCCCGTTGCGGTTTCAGCGAGCAAAGTGACCGCGACTGCGTGGATAGAGCCGATATGATTTTGCACCGCTTTTTCATTTTTTAGGCTAACGATGACTTGATTAGGCTCAACTTTTTCGTAATAGACTCCAGTGGTACCAACATAAGGAACTACTTTGCCAAAAGCTTTAGATAAAATAGTGGAGCGTGCGCCAGTGGGCAGATATTTGGTCACTGACAATAGCTTAGAGAATTGGTTATTAACGGGCTTTAAAGTGCTAGTTGGTGCATCATTAGCTTTTTGTTTATGAGTTTCACCAGTTAGCGCCTCGGCTACCGTCTCAGGGAGTGATTCTGGTAAGTTTTCGGCTACTTTTTTGCTTAATTTATTGGGCAATTTACTAAATAGTCCTGACATAGTTCATTCCTAGAGTAGAGCAATTTAAAGGTTATATTTCAGCGACATATGATAGCATTAAGCTACTTTTCGCTTTGCCTATTAGCATAAACTACCACGACTTCAAAATACAGTGATGTTATGAGACCTACGAGACACATTCAGACTTCCCCCATTCAAAATTCCCCTGCTAACCAGAACCCTATCAACCTCATCTATAGTGGTGTCGCTGGCACCGGCAAGACTTATCAGTTATTACAAATTGCCAAGCAATATAGCGATTGTTTGCCAACGGTAGATCAGCATAAGTTATCGGCACAATTAGTCAGTAGCTTGAGCTGGCGTGAAGTAGTGTGCTTGATATTACTCGATATGCAGGCTGGGGAGCAAGATTTAGTCAAAGTACCGCAGATGGTGGCACACGAGTTTTTTGTCGCCAAAGCGGCACAAAATGCGAGAGCCAAAAACTTAAATAATACTGTTTGGTCGGTGCTACAAACCCATAGCTCAGCTGACTCAAAGACAGTCGTATGTGACAGTCGCGCTAGCCAAGCTTATTTTGATAAAGATGAAAGCGGAGCTTGGTATTTATTGGCGGATAGTATGAGTGTGTTAGCCGATTTGCAGCAGCAGTTAGCAGATTTCTATCAAGCAAAGCGTGATAGCCAAGTTAGCCATGAGCAGCCAATGCTAAGCGAGCGTTACAGTATGGTGAGCTTCCATCAGGCTTACGGCTACGAGGAGTTTGTCGAAGGCATTCGTCCGGTAATGGGTGCTCATGGCGCAAGACAAGTCAGCTATGAGATTCGAGACGGCGCATTTTTGCAGTTGTGTCAACGCGCGGCTAATGATCCTGAGCAGCGTTATGCCATGCTGATTGACGAGGTTAATCGTGCCAACGTTGCTAGAGTTTTTGGCGAGCTGCTAAGTCTGATTGAGCCTGATAAACGGGCTGGCTTGCCGAACGCTATGTCGGTAAAACTCGCTTATTCTGGCCGCTCCTTTAGCGTTCCTGCCAATGTCGATATCTACGCCACTATGAATACCCAAGACCATTCGCTAGCGCCACTTGACATGGCATTGCGACGGCGCTTTCGCTTCAAAGATTGTCCACCGCAGCCTCAATTATTAACCACTATTAGCGTTGATGATGAAACTATCGATTTAGGGCGTTTATTGACAGGGCTTAATCAGCGCATCATGCAAGTTTTGGGGCCGGATGCGCAGTTAGGCCATGCTTTTTTAATCGAAGTAAGCGATTTGCCACAGCTACAGACTGCATTGATCGAGCAAGTTATTCCGCAATTAGCGCAAGCTACCGGCGGACAATTAGGTTTGCTACAGTATCTGTTCAATGATGAGCAGCAGACTTTTGACGCGCAATTCATCCATGATGCTCAGGCTGTTTTGCTGCATTCCACTTCTCAACATCAAACCTATAATCAGCACGCTATAGCCGCTGAGCAGTCGCTGTTATCCGCTAATCCAATTTTTGGCGGACAAAATGCTAGTATAAGTGGTTATGTCATCAATGCTGATTTGCTGGCTGGCGAAGGCGAGTTTGCCAAACTCGCTGTCTATCAGCGTTTATATTGATAACATGAATAGCAAATCATTAGATCAGCGTCATAATCAGAGTCATGACGATACTAAAACAATAATGAAAAATGCTGCTGAAAAGTCAGTAATGAGCGTCTTTGAGCATCAACGCTTGACGCTGCAAGACTTCGCTTATGCCAGTGACTTTATGTGGTTGATGGCACAAGAGCTGCCAGTGTTTAGTATTAAGCGCCAACGTGGCCAATGGCAACTTAAAGTCAGCCACTATATCGGCGTCATTTTATTGCCCAGTAATATCAGCTTAGAGATACTGCCCAAAACTATTGCTACCGTTAAAAGGGTTGTGTCAGAAGGGAGGATTGCTGAAACTCGTCAATGGGTAGAACAGATGCTAACCACTCTGATCAATGCTAACAATAATAACAATGGCAATAATAAACTGCCTGCTAGCAAGCATTTCGGTCAGCTTAGCGCTCATTTGAGCCCGCTACCGTTGCAAAGCTTGCCGTTATCGCAATGGCTAATAGAGCAGTTCCTGCAACTATTAGCTAGTTACCAGCCTAGTAAACACTATCAAACTACCATCCAGAACCAAGCTACTTTGCAAGGCAAACTGCTTATCAAAGAGCAGCTGCGCCGTAATAGCTATCAGCCGCACAAGTTTGTCAGCGAAGTCAGCACGCTAAGCACGCAAATGCTGAGCAATCGGCTGATAAAAAGCGCATTGCAGCTTATTGAACCTTTACTGAAAGCTACTGTGCTGCCTAAATACTTGTTAGCATGGCGTGCTATCTTGGCGCTTAACTCTAATGAGCTTCAGCAGCTTGATTCGTTATATACAACCGCAAAGCAGCAGCTCAGCCAACAGCCTTTAGCCACCCAGCAGCTAAAAATAGCTCAGCGGCTATTAGCTTTCGCTTATTGGCTACTCAAAACTCAAGCATCAACCATGCCGGCAGGTAATGTTTTGCGCAGCTCTGTCGATCAACCACATGCGACTGCTCATTTACCGCCATTACGCTTGTGTTTATTATTAAATATGAACCAAGCGTTTGAGCAGTGGGCGAGCCTAAGTATCGCTGAGAGCTTCACTGAGAGTAAAGCTGAGTATCAGCCCTATTATCAATCGCAACACGTTTGGCTGCAAGATAGCTCAGGCGAGACTCGTTTATCCATGCGCCCTGACTTATTAATTTATAAACATCAGCGTTGCAGCCATGTAATAGATATTAAATGGAAAGCGCTTACGGATGCTAATGAGCTTAGCGCTAGCGATGCTTATCAGCTTAGTAGCTATGCACAAGCCTATCAAGCCGAGCAGGTATGGTTAGTATATCCAGTGAGTGATGATAGTCGTCGACCGACAGCGCTGCATCGTCAGCTTGATACGCGCTTCAGTGAACCAATCAGCAATCAAACCATTAATCAAATCAAAACGGTCACTGCTAGTGAAGCAGCAGCAGTGACGCTATGGTTAATCCCTTTTAATATTTTGACGGGCTGTATAGAACATTGGCCTTCTACAAGTAGAGGCTAGTAGCAGTAACGATCAATTCTAGAAAAGTGATTATTCTGCAGAAAAATTAGTATAAAAGTGGAATTTCGACGATAAAAGCGAAAATTGATGAATTAATTGAAAATAGCTATTGACAGAGTCATCATTTCCCCTTAATATGTGCACCTCGATAGCGAGGAACATTAACCAGTTAGCGGCATTGCCAATAACTAATTAATGATTTAAGATGTCGAGATAATAGAGAATTTCGGAGTGTGGCGCAGTTTGGTAGCGCATCTGGTTTGGGAC
>CBETCF010000179.1:0-4445 GCA_965534785.1 uncultured Psychrobacter sp. | reverse complement strand
TAATCCTTAATATTTTCAAAAGTCTTAGCTAGTATTTAACCCTCATTCAGCCTTTGTGATTGAATGAGGATTTTTTTTGGTTCAAAATGGCTTTAAACTCATTATAAAAATGGACTTAAGATGAATAATACCTTACCCAAAGCCTCTTTAGGATTCTTCCCTACCCCTTTAATTGAGCTAACTCGCTTAAGCAAAAAGCTTGGTGGCCCAGAAATCTACATGAAAAGAGACGATAATACTGGTCTGGCACTTGGCGGCAATAAAACTCGTAAGCTTGAATATATTATGGGCGATGCTCTCGCGAAAGGCGCAGATACCGTCATTACCGCAGGCGCTATTCAGTCCAATCACTGTCGGCAAACGGCAGGTGCCGCAGCAAGCTTAGGGCTGGAATGTCATTTAGTATTAGGCGGCGAGGAACCTAAACAGCCGCAAGGCAATCTGCTACTTGATAAAATATATGGCTGCCATATTCATTGGGCGGGCGAAAACCGGAAAGGGGAGGACATCCCTTCTCTAGTTGAGCAATTAAAAGCAGAGGGTAAAAAGCCTTATGTTATTCCTTATGGTGGCTCAAACGAGTTAGGCGCTTTCGCCTTTATCGAAGCCTATAAGGAGCTTGAGGCTCAACGTCAACAGCTGAACGTTACCTTTACTCATATTGTTTTTGCCTCTAGCTCTGGCGCGACTCATGCAGGCTTGATACTGGGTAATAAAATATTCAACTCTAATTGCCAGATAGTTGGTATCAATATTGATAAGGGTGAAAAGGATAAAGTCCCTTTTGATGAACACATTATTGCCCTGACCAACAGTACTGCCAAACTCGTCAATACCGACTATCAATTTACTGCCGACGATCTGATACTGAACTCTGACTATGTTGGCGAAGGCTATGGCGTCATCGGTGAACTTGAGAATGAAGCCATTGCTATGACCGCGCAAAACGAAGGCATATTATTAGATCCGGTCTACACCGGACGGGCGATGGGCGGACTTATTGATATGATACGCTCGGGGCAAATTAAGCCAACGGATAGCGTATTGTTTTGGCATACTGGCGGTGCACCTGCGCTATTCGCTTATGCTGATGACTTGGATCTAAAGTTAGCAAACTAATAGTGTAAATAAGTATGCAAAATTGAGATGACCGATATGAGCTAGTAAATTATTTAGCTGATTTTGAGTAAAGAATATAGCTCGATAAAAGTCTTCTCTTGATTCAAATCAGCGAATGGGTATTATCAATCAAGGCAAAGTTTGGCTATTTTGCTATAGTATTGGCTATGCCTGCCGAAGACGCATACCTTACTTATCAATAGCATCTAACCCTAAGCGCATCCACTGAATCGCTTGCTCTTGATGCTCAGTTATGGCATTCCAGATGCCGTCCTCACTGAAGATAGAATGAGTTTCTCCAGAGTGTTCAATGGCAATATCGGCCTCACGATCTTGCATCCACTGTGGGCTTAAATAATAGCCTTGCACCTCGGATAGCAAAGCTTCTGCTTCCTTCCAGTCTTGCTGCGCTTGTAGTAATTTTGATTGTAGAGCAGACCAGCGCTCAAATTTTTGTTGTATGTCTTGTGGATCAACTGTATCGGTCATTTTTTACTCCTAATGGCTCGATAAAACTTCAAATAAATAATTATAACTGTTTTGAAACGCTCATTTATAAGCTTATTTGCTCACGATTATGTGGCTCAGTAAAGTCAATGACGGGGCCAAGCGGTATGATACCGGTCGGATTGACATTGTCATGGCTGGTATAATAATGCGCTTTAATATGCTCCATATTCACGGTCTCGCTAATACCTGGCACTTGATACAACTCTTTGAGATAGCCCCAAAGATTAGGATAATCAACGATCCGGCGAATGTTGCATTTAAAATGACCAACATAAACGGCATCAAAACGTACTAAAGTGGTAAATAAGCGCCAATCCGCTTCAGTGATGCTATCTCCTACTAAATAACGACTGCTTGCTAGACGAGCTTCTAACTTATCTAAGCCATCGAACAATTCAGTTACCGCCTCTTCGTAAGCTTGTTGCGTAGTCGCAAAACCGGTTTTATAAACGCCATTATTGACGGCTGTATAGACCATTTCGTTAACTTCATCAATCTCATTTAACCAATCTTTTGGTAATAGATTGAGCTCTTTTGCCCCTACCTCATCAAAAGCTGAATTAAACATGCGAATGATTTCTGAGGATTCATTACTGACGATAGTATTGGTCTTCTTATCCCACAGCACAGGCACGGTCACGCGCCCGGTATAATCTGACTTAGCAGCAGTGTAAACTTGATGCATATAATCGGCATGATTAATCGGATCTTGAATAACGCCTGCGCCTTCTTTGAAGGTCCAGCCATGATCGCGCATAAAGGGATGCACCACTGACAGCGATATCATATCCTCCAAACCTTTAAGCTTACGGTAAATGGTGGTGCGATGCGCCCAAGGACAGGCCAAGGAAACGTACAAATGATAACGGTTCGGCTCAGCTTTAAAGCCACCTGTTCCTGTAGGGCCAGCACTACCATCTGCAGTTACCCAGTTACGAAAGCCTGATTCTTCGCGTTTAAAACGACCGCCAGTAGCATCGGTATCGTACCATTGGTCTTTCCATTTACCTTCTACTAATAATCCCATTATCTTTTCCTTTTCATTGGGGTCTGTTAATTGTTTATTCTCGATTTCCTTAAACTAAAGAGTAACACTATTCTTCAAATATCACTCTTCGTCTAAAACTATCTGCATATAAAATTAGTGCGTTATGTCACTTACTAGCCTTTTGAAAAAGGTCTTAGTAAAGGTTTGTTTGAGACTCTTAAGCTCGCGGCGCTTAACCTCATTGAGCTTATGGCGAGTCTCGGATGCTATTTGATAAGCTTTTAAGCGCGACTGCTGCAAATTACCAATAGGACGGTTTTCTTTTTATAAATTAAAATAACCACAAGGCTAAAGCCAAAAAAAGCACTCTATCAAGAGCGCTTTTTTATGATGAACTAACTGACTGACTCAAATTATCTATCATCTAAACGTCTGGGCAAAAAACGTCAATAACTGGGCTCACCAACCTGTCAATGATGAACCACTACGTTGTGTAATAAAGCCGTCTGGCGTTTGTCCATTATCGCCCTGCCAGCGCTGAAATGCTAAGCGCGTATTGGTACCGATGATACCATCAGCCCCTTTAGTATCATAACCGGCGCTAGTAAGACGGCGCTGTAGATTAGTAACTTGTGAAGTTGATAGCGGACGCTCATAACGCGGCCAAGACTTACGCAGACCGCTTTGACCATTCAGCGCTTTACCCAATAAGCTTACCCCTAACGCGTAATTCGAGGAATTATTATAAACCTTGATCACATCGAAGTTCGGGCTTAGCAGTAAGATAGGACCATCCTTACCAGCGGGTAACCAAAGCTCCATCTGCGTGTTCGCATCTAGATTAACATCTTCTAGGGTATCAATACCCATTGACGCCCATCTGGCGGCGGACTGTTTGGTGCCTACCAAAGAGTAATCAAAAGAGGCCGGCAGCGTCGCTTCATAAAAAGGCGCAAGACCTCGTACCCAACCCGAAGCATTTAAGTAGTTGGCAGTAGAAGCAAGCGCATCTTTGGTCGACCAAGGATTGCGATGACCATTATAATCGCCATCGACACCATAATCTAACCAAGTCTTGGGGATGAACTGAGTCTCGCCCATACCGCCCGCCCACGAGCCATCAAGTTGCGACCAAGAGATGTCACCGCGCTGCAACAAGTCCGACAACGCCAATAACTGATCTTCAGCAAATTTTTGACGGCGACCATCATAAGCTAAGCTGGCTAGTGAGCTTGGAATATAGCTATTACCAGTAACCGCACCAAATGAGGATTCCATACCCCAAATAGCAGCAATGATTTCAGCATTAACGCCATAGCGCGACTCTAAACCAGATAGGTAAGAGCGCTGCTCATTAAACTTACGCTGACCGGTACTCACTCTACCACTCGATACCGCAGAATCCGCATAATCCCATGGCATTTTGGAGAATTCAGGCTGGCTGGAATCGAGCGAAATTACTTGTTGATTGAGATTAGCAGAGGCTAATAAGCGTTGAATATCGTTAGGACTTTTGCCAGCGGCAATGGCACGCATAGTAAAGTCTGACTTCCAATCTGAGAAACTAGTGTAACTTGGCTTCGGTGCGGGCGTAACAACCTGTGGTCTAACTACAGGCTTTGGCTTGACAGTAATGGTTTGTGTTTGCGTCACTTGCACACTACCTTGGCGCACAGGCTTGGTAGCTTGAGGCGCGGTTTGTTGACTGGTACAGCCAACGATCATTAGCGCAGGTAGCAGTATAGCGATGTGGTGTTTCTTAAATATCATGAGTTTCTCGAGTATCAATAACGGGTGAAGTGAGTCAAATATAGGACAAAGGTAGCAG
>CBETCF010000178.1:0-4494 GCA_965534785.1 uncultured Psychrobacter sp. | reverse complement strand
AATGCACCGACGACCATACCAGCGACTGCACCATTACGGTTCATACCGCGCCATACTAAGCTAAAGATAACTAAAGGACCAAAGGCCGCACCGAAACCAGCCCAAGCATTAGAAACTAAGGTCAATACCGAGCTATCTGGATCAGAAGCTAACATGATAGAAACTATAGCTACTAATATCACTGAGAGTCGGCCTACTAGTACTTGACGAGACTCTGGTGCTTCTTTATCTAAGAATAACTTATAAACATCTTTAGTGAGCGAGCTTGATACTACCAACAGCTGTGATGAGATGGTACTCATAATAGCTGCCAAAATAGCGGCTAATAAGAAGCCTGATACTAAAGGTGTGAATAAGAACTGAGTAAATACTAAGAAGATAGTCTCAGGATCATCCAAGGTCATAGCGGTCTTTTGTACATAAGCGCGACCAGCAAAACCAGTCATTAATGACCCAATTAAACTAACTACCATCCAGCTCATACCGATATTACGAGCAGTCGGAACATCCTTCACTGAACGTATCGCCATAAAGCGGACGATAATGTGCGGCTGACCGAAATAACCGAGTCCCCATGCTAATAAGGAGACAATACCAAGGAAGGTCATGCCACTAAAGACATTCAGCAAGCTTGGATCGATATTTCGAACCGAATCAGCAACGACTGAGACTCCACCAAGATCGGTAAAGGCTACAACGGGTACAATGATTAGAGCGAAAAGCATGATCACGCCTTGCACAAAATCCGTCATCGATACCGCTAAGAAACCACCGAATAGCGTATAAGCCACAACCACGCCAGCAGTAACCCATAGGCCAGAAGCATAAGATAGATTCAGTGAGCTTTCGAACAGTTTACCACCACCCACTAAGCTAGCTGCGGTGTAAACGGTAAAGAACAGAATAATGACAATCGCTGAGAAAACCCGCAGCATGTGCGACTTGTCCTCAAAACGGTTAGCAAAATAATCGGGTAGAGTAATAGCGTTGCCAGCCACTTCGGTATAAACACGAAGGCGTGGTGCCACGATGATATAGTTTAATAGAGCACCTAAAGTTAGACCTAAGGCAATCCAAACACTAACGACACCGTCAGCATACATATAGCCAGGTAAACCAAGGAGCAACCAACCGGACATATCTGATGCACCAGCGGATAGTGCCGTTACTGCAGGGCCTAAACTACGGCCACCAAGCATGTAACCTTCAGTATCATTGGCTTGCTTAAAGTAAGCATAGACCCCGATACCAATCATGACTAAAAAATAAGCGCCAAGCGATATGAGGACGCCACTCGAAACTCCATTCATTTAAAAATCCTTAACCAACAGGGTTGGCTGTTATTATAATTCGTTATAGAAACTCAGTATAAAAAGTGATACCTAAAAACAATAAAAGCCATTAGAGATATCGTAATGGCTTAGCACTTATAGTAAGTTAATACGTTTGACTTTATAGGATTGATATAATCACAGTTGATTATTAGTTAACATTAACAAATGAAAAATAATTTCAGTGGAGGATATCAATCATTTAAAACCGTCAGTTTTACCATAAGTTTATAACCATAAAGATAAGGCTAATCTATTAAAAGCTGGCCAAAAAGATATTCTCATTAGCAATGTCACTGTAAATATCACTAGAGTAACTATACGTTAAAATTTCTTACTCGATGATTATAACGTATAGCTTTATCAATTACTAATCTTAGCCAAAATTAGCGAAATAGAAACTACAAATGTCAAGCTATTTTGACTTATAAAAAAACGCGACCCTTGGATCGCGTTCTATAACTACATAATTTGGGTAAAGATATCATAGATTAATCTATAGGGGCAAGCAGCTCGAGTAGCGCTTCGACACTACTAGATCTAGTTAATTTAGGATTAATAACCACTCCTAGATAGCGTTGTAGTTCGATATTATCAGCCATGTTAATGCGTTCTAAGTCTTGACTTATGAGGGTTTGCGGTAAGACCGACCAACCAAGTCCTACTGATACCAGCATACGAATAGACTCAAGTGGATTGGTGCTCATAGTGGCATAAGGCTTTAGATTATGCTTAGCAAATTCAGCCAAAGTGATTTGACTAGTAAAAGTATTGGCAGAGGGCAGGATAGCAGGGTAGTGTGCTAGCTGCTCTAAAGTGACATTAGTCTTTTGCGCCAAAGGCGATAGAGTGCCAGTCATGAAGTAGAGCGGATCTGACCATAAAGTATGATAAGTAAGACGTTTATCGTAGACTGGCGGTAAGGTTAAGAAGGCGAGTGACAAATTACCATCGAGCACGGCTTTATGCGCCTCTTCTGAATCGACGAAATGCACTTCTAGCTGCACCGCTGGATAGTTTTGAATAAAATGTTTGAGTACTGGCGCTAAATGATGCAGACCAATATGATGGCTGGTTCCTATTACTAGCTTGCCAGAGACCACTTGTTCAGAGTGCTGTAGATTTATCTTAAAATTATCATAATCATCAAGCCAACGTCTAGCATGAGGCAGCATCTCGTTGGCAGATTGAGTCGGCACGATACCGCGCCCTACGGTATCGAATAGAGTGATCTTAAATTCATCTTCTAGGTTCTTGATACGTTTGCTAACAGCAGGTTGGGTAATAAACAGCTTTTCTGCTGCCCCTGAGATACTGCCTGTCTGCATAACGGTCACAAACGTCGTCAAATTGGTGGTATTCAAACCGGTATCCTTAGCTATATCGCGAGCTATAATTAAAAGTTGGCTTACCCAATCATAATTTATTAGAAATAAAAGTTTGGGGATGAATAAAAATCATCAATTATTATTATAGGATTTGGCTGTTATAATCACAAGACATCAGTAGGCTTTTTGACACTTTTATTTTGTTATTCTGCTTAATTGTTCATTTTAGCAAATAAATAGTTATTAATAGTAAAGACAATAAAATTATCGATTCAGCTTATAAGGTATAATTACTACTAAGATAAAATTAATTGGTAAGATATTAGACATTAGCGCTCAGTAATCAAAGCTCAGTAATCAAAGCTTAGCAACCACAAAGGATAGCAACATGGCAGCTCAAACTTTATATGACAAACTTTGGAATGCTCACGAAGTCACTAAACGTGATGATGGCTCAAGCCTGATATATATTGACCGTCACCTGTTGCATGAAGTGACTAGCCCGCAAGCTTTTGAAGGTTTAGAGCTCGCCAACAGAACCCCATGGCGTTTGTCTGCCAACATTGCTAGCCCTGACCATAACGTGCCAACGGTGACCAAAGAGCGCTTAGAAGGCGTGGAAGGTATCAAAGATAAAGTCTCGCGCTTGCAAGTGGTCACCTTGGATGATAACTGTGCCAAGTTCGATATCGCAGAGTTTACTATTAATGATGCGCGTCAAGGTATCTTGCACGTAGTAGGGCCTGAGCAAGGATTAGTGTTGCCGGGTATGACCGTGGTTTGTGGTGATTCGCATACCGCTACTCATGGCGCATTAGGCTGTTTGGCGCATGGTATCGGTACTTCTGAGGTTGAGCATGTATTAGCCACTCAGTGTCTGATCACTAAAAAAATGAAAAACATGCAGATTCGTGTCAACGGTAAGCTTGGCGCGGGCGTAACACCAAAAGATGTAGTGTTAGCGATTATCGCCAAGATAGGTACGGCTGGTGGCAACGGTCATGCTATCGAATTTGCAGGACAAGTCTTTGAAGAGATGAGCATGGAAGGTCGCATGACTGTCTGTAATATGGCCATCGAAGCTGGCGCGCGCGTCGGTATGGTAGCCGTTGATGATACCACTATCGACTATGTCAAAGGCCGTCCTTATGCGCCGACTGAAGAGCAGTGGGAGCAAGCAGAAGCTTACTGGCGTACTCTTTACTCAGATGACAATGCGGTATTTGATACGGTTATCGAGATGGATGGCAGCGAGATTGCGCCGCAAGTTTCTTGGGGAACTTCACCTGAAATGGTGGTCGATATCACCCAGTCGATACCGACTTTAGAGCAAGCCGTAGACGCCACTCAAGAAGAGGGTTGGTTGCGTGCTTATACCTATATGGGACTTGAGGGTGGACAGCCTATTACTGATATACAGTTGGATCGTATCTTTATAGGCTCTTGTACCAACTCGCGTATTGAGGATTTGCGTGATGCCGCTGCGGTGATTAAAGGTCGTAAAGTCGCTGACACCGTCAAAGAAGCTATCGTGGTAGCAGGTTCTGGACAAGTCAAATTGCAAGCGGAAGCCGAAGGTTTAGACACCTTATTTACCGATGCGGGCTTTGAATGGCGCGAGCCGGGTTGCTCAATGTGCTTGGCGATGAATGCCGATAAGCTTGAGCCAGAGGAGCATTGTGCCTCGACTTCTAACCGTAACTTTGAAGGACGTCAGGGAACGGGTGGTCGCACGCATTTGGTCAGTCCAGCGATGGCAGCGGCCGCCGCATTAGCCGGCCACTTCGTCGATGTGCGTACTTTTTAATGGTTTATTGGCCCTTGACGCTTCTCAC
>CBETCF010000177.1:0-4498 GCA_965534785.1 uncultured Psychrobacter sp. | reverse complement strand
GGTAGATAATAAACCACTAGTATTGAGCTCACCCAAGCAGCGTCAAGGCAGCCATTATGAACGGCAGGCTTGTCAGTACCTACAAGCAAAAGGGCTGATCTTGCTTGCTCAAAACTGGCAACAGCCCAAAGTGGGTGAGCTTGATTTGGTAATGCTAGAGGTTGGAGCGGCATGGTCGACTTTGGTGTTTATTGAAGTACGGCAGCGTCGGCTTTCAGCTTTCGGTGATGCGGCCCTCAGCGTAACCCCTGCTAAACAAAATAAAATTATTAAAACCGCTAAGTATTTTTTGTATAAGCATCCCAAATACGCAGATTTAGACTGCCGCTTCGATGTGATTGCTTATAATATAAACAAATTGACTACTGCGGCATGCGCTTCTCAGCCAGCCCAGCCTGAATGGTTAGCAGGGGCTTTTATAGCCAAGGCTTGGTAAGGCCATAATGTATTTGGATTATAAGACTACTTATTTAGATTAATGATATAAACAACGTTCTAGGAGATAAATAATGACAAGGATGCATCTGCTCGCTGCTGCCTCAACACGATCACTGCGCCAAGCGCTCAGCAAGACGACTCTTACTAAAATGGTAACTGCTAAGCTAATGGCTAGCTTAGTTTTGAGCAGTATGGCGCTAACCGGCTGTACCACTAATTATTTGACCAATAGTACCAATGGTACTTATGGCGTGCCCATGACCGAACGAACTATTCCGCAGCGGCTACTTGATCGAAGTATCGAGCATACCGCCAAAATAAATATTTACGGTTTACAAGAGAACTTGCAGCAAAACAGTCGTATGAGTGTCGATAGCTTTAATAGTGAGGTTTTACTAACGGGTGAAGTGCCAAGCGAAGCCATAAAGTCACAAATCGAACAAGTAGTTAAATCCATGCCGGATGTGCGTCAAGTTTATAACGAACTACAAGTCAGCGTGGCTCGTGGTTACAGCTCGACAGTACAAGATGGTTATATCAGCTCAAAAATATTGGCAAAAGTTGCGGCTAGCAGCGGAGTAAAATCTTCTCAAATCAAAGCGGTGACCAATAATGGCATTACCTATGTTATGGGCCGAATGACGCCCACGCAGCAAAGCAATTTGATCGATATCGCCAATGGCACAGCGGGTATCACGGAGCTAGTACTATTTACCACCTTAGTGAACGATAGCGGTGCCGCTATCAGTAATGAAGATATTATGACTGATCCTAGTTTGAGATCTGATGTCAACGTTACCATACCGAGTGCTACCGCGATGATTAGAACGCCAATGGTCGCCCCAACTGACAACACTACTTTGGCTCCCGTAACTAATAATAACGCAGAAGCGCCTATTAATAATCCAGCCACATCAGAATCATCAAGTCCTTATATTGACTTATACCAAGATCAGTAATGGTTTTATTCTTTATTGATGTTTTTTTTGACGCTCACAAGAATGCTAACGGTTATAACAGTAATTATCTGCTAGTGGTTAATTAAACCGTTAAAATAATTACTGGCAAAAATGCTATCAAAACAATGAGCGGGTCAATTAATTAAGCCTTAGGCTTTGCTGTTGATAGTATCAAGACCAATAAAAATTATTTTTAGCTTATTGCTGAGAGTTAAATTAAAACTATAAGGAAATAGGCGATGAAGAATACAACAAATGAGCCTCAACTAGCGAATAGCCAGTCTCTAGCAGCTGATAATGGAGACAATAAAAGTATTAATAACTCACATAAGCTCAAGCTAGTAAAAGCTGGCATGACAGCGGCAATAGCTGTCGGTGGTATAGCTTTGGCAACTCAACAAGCACAAGCTTTGTCAGCGCTAGCCATAGTCAATGGCCTCACCGCAAGTGGTGGAGTTACCGTCAGCAAGGATATCTTGTATGGCGATGAGCCTACCCAAGATCTGGATATTTATTATCCCAAACGATTAGCGCAAGCGATGAAAGCTCAGCAGACTATTACCGATAGTTATCCGATGGTAGTGTTCGTCCATGGCGGTTCATGGGAGAGTGGCAATAAAGAAGAATATGCCTTCGTCGGTCAAAGCTTAGCACAAGCGGGTTATGTCACAGCGGTTATTAATTATCGTAAAGCCCCTGAGCATGTCTATCCTGACTACGTTGAAGATACCGCGCAAGCCATTGCTTGGAGTTATAAGAATGCGCCAAGTCTGCATGTTGACCCCAGTCGTCTTGCGGTGGTTGGGCATTCTGCTGGCGCGTTCAATGTGGTAGCAGCAGTTTCTAACCAAGACTTTCTAGCACCTTATGGCATCAGTCCAGACGCTATTAAAGCGGTGGTCGGTATCGCTGGGCCATACAGCTATGATTTTCGTAAGTATGGCGGCTCAAATGCTTTTGCTGCCGATGCCACCCCTGATGAGGTGATGCCAGATCGGCAGCTAAAAGGGTCACAGCCACCGTATTTATTATTAACCGCTGAAAATGACAAAACGGTTTATGATACGAATACTGTGAAGATGACCCAAGCACTCAAGGGTTTTGGCGCTAGGGTTGAGAACGGTGAGATCAAAGGCGCTAGTCATGCTACTAGTATCGGAGCTATGGCGCCACCACTGCGTTGGGTCAATGATGTGCGGACGCAAGTATTGAGCTATTTGGATAAAGAGCTCAATTAAGCCTTAGCCTAGAACAAACACCAATTAGCCAGTTTTGAGAATAATAGCTAATGGTTAGTTTAATGGTGTCTAGTTGATCGTATAAAGAGTTAGCTATAGACAGTGCTGTAAGATAGCTAAACTCTTGTTATAATGTCGCCATTCTAAAAAACTATTTTATAATTATAGACAGGATATTCTATGAGCATGAACGCTGAAGACTTAATCGCATTTTTACAGCAGCATTATCCAGACGCTTTTATTCAAGCCGCCAATCAAGGCAATAAATTTGACGTCCGTGTCGTTGATGCTAGCTTTGATGGCAAACGTAGCGTGCAGCGCCAGCAAGCCATTTATGCTTTGGTCAATGATAAAATTGCCAGCGGTGATATTCATGCGCTTAATATTCAAGCGTTGACGCCTGCTGAATGGGAAGCTCAGCCAAAAGCATAAAGCATGAGCTTTAAAGCTTGTTTTACTCTCTTTTACTTATAATCATAATTACAGTTAGGTTGTCATTTTATGGATCAGTTCTTAATTACCGGTAGTAGTCGTATCGCAGGGGAAGTCAATATTTCAGGCGCTAAAAACGCTGCTTTACCATTGCTCGCGGCGATGATATTAGCCGAAACCCCAACCACTTTGCATAATGTGCCTTCCTTACAAGACGTACGTACCTTGATTCAGCTGATCGGCGGTATGGGTATCGATATCGTCAAGGATGGCGATACCGTCACTTGTGATACCAAAAATATTGATAACTTTTACGCCCCGTATGATTTAGTAAAAACCATGCGCGCCTCAATCTTAGTACTAGGGCCTTTATTAGCACGTTTTGGTGAAGCAGAAGTGTCACTGCCTGGTGGCTGTGCTATTGGTTCACGTCCGGTAGATCAGCATCTAAAAGCCTTTGAGGCAATGGGTGCTGAAATTAGTGTAGAGAATGGCTATGTGAAAGCGCAAGCCCCTAAAGGCGGCAAGCTAATCGGTTGTAACTACTCTTTTGACATGGTCACGGTTGGCGGTACTGAAAACGTCATTATGGCAGCGGCTTTAGCCAAAGGCACTACCGTTCTTGGTAACTGCGCTCTTGAGCCAGAAGTAGTAGATCTAGCCAACATGCTAGTTGCGATGGGCGCCAAAATAAGTGGTGTTGGTACGGCAACGATGACTATTGAAGGCGTCGAACGTCTACATGGTTGCGAGTATTCGGTAGTCGCTGACCGTATCGAAACGGGTTCATATCTAGCGGGCGCATTGATGACTCGTGGTGATGTATTAGCCAAAAAAACCTCATCCGCATTACTGATTCCAGTGCTAGAAAAGTTCGAATCAATGGGTGCTACTATTACCACTGGTGATGACTGGATCCGTGCGCAAATGAGTGGACGTCCGCTACCTGTTGATATCCGTACTCAGCCACATCCAGGCTTTCCAACTGATATGCAAGCGCAAGTAATGGCTATTGCTTGTTTAGCAGATGGCACTAGTACTTTTATCGAAAACATTTTTGAAAACCGCTACATGCATGTGCCTGAGCTCAAGCGCTTGGGCGCTACTATTCGGGTTGATGGTCACACAGCAGTAGTGAAAGGCGTTGAGAACTTCACCGCGGCACCGGTTATGGCTACAGATCTGCGTGCTTCTATGTCGCTAGTAATGGCCGCCGCCGCCGCGGAAGGTGAAAGCCTGATTGATCGCATTTATCATATCGATCGCGGTTATGAAGATGTCGAAAATAAACTACGTGCCTTAGGCGTTAATATTGAGCGTATTAATACTAACGATTAAGCGGATAGTATTTTGCTATTGAACATAAAAGAATTGTCTATTTAAAATGACAGGAAAATTTAGCTAATATGACTGAACAGATGACATCCGAAA
>CBETCF010000176.1:0-4514 GCA_965534785.1 uncultured Psychrobacter sp. | reverse complement strand
GGCATAAATTTCAGTACGGTTGCAGGTTGAGACAATAATGCTGCCATCCGTAAAGGATTCTAATTGTGCCAAAGCCATATTCACATCTTCACCCACCAATGCCAAGCGCTCACGCAAAGCGACTGGTGCAGTTTTGTGATTGACTCCAATGACCACTAATCTCATTATTGATTGACCATAAGCATAGCGTTTACTGACAAATTTAGCTTAAAGCGGTGATTGGCTCAGTGAGTGGTCCAAAAAGGAACATAGTCATAAAGAGCGAAGCCAAACCCGTTACACTTTGCTGTCAGCGCATATTGTTGAGGCGGTATTATTAACTTATAGGGATTACCAAACCGTACTTGGTTACCCCGAGCCGTTGTTAATGACTTTAAGTAATGCCATAAGTATGACGATAAATATAAAGGGGGCTATTGTAGCATTTTTATACCCTTTATTTAATAGTAGCCGATTATTACTTAAGTAATGCTGTGAACGACTTAACCTCTGTATCTGGGCTCATAACAAAAAATCAACTAGTCGGCGCGTTTTAGCCAATAGTCATCTTTGTTGAAGCTAGCAAATGATTTATGCTTTTATAATGAAGCAGTTATAGGAAGCTATAGATAGCTCTTACTTACGTTGAGTATTAATCTTATGATAAAGATTTATGCTATTGTCATCTGCATTAGCCTGTCTCTTAGATAACAAGAGTACTATTGTTTGCAGTTAAGCTACACTCGTATAATGAATTAAAAATAATTTTGAGCTAAGATAAGCTTTAACTATTGAACAAATTTACAGGTAATTATCATCAGCTATGAGGTTCTTTGGATTAGTTTTTCAGGCAAAAGCTGCGCCAGAATCTGCTCTTTGCATCGACTACGATAGCCAATCTCGTATTCAAACGTTATTGCGCTCTATGATTCGACGCTTTCGGCAACGGCGAAAGCTAGCCTTAGTGCTGGCTACTTGTCTGTGCCTGTCCCCTTCTACTCACGCAAATGTTCTAGATCCTCTGTTAAAGCTATGGAAGCCTGAAAGCTCACTAGCACTATCCGTTGATGATAAAAAGGTCGAAAGCGCTAAAGCTGTTAATGATGAGTCTATAAATAGCAATAACAACGGTTTGGTTGCTCAAAACGACTTTATTAAGCAAAGCTCAGGCGAAAACTCTGCTATTACCATTGCTGAATTCATCTCTGTTACGTTGCCATTAGACAATGAGATATTGGATAATGACGAATTGGACTTTGACGAAGCGGAAAGCGATGAGCCCAGCCTTTACGCCTTATTAGCAGCTGAGTTTGCAGTGGATCGCGATGAGCTTAATCGCGGGCTCATGATTTATAAGCAGCAAGCCTTTAAGAAGGATGCTACAGCAGTATTCGAGCGTGCCTTAAACTTATCGCTGAGTTATGAAGAGGTTGATGCTTCATTAATATTTGCCAAAGACTGGCTAGATGAGAACCCTGATCATGTTCCTGCTTGGTTTTATGTGGCGCATTTAGCCCTAAAAGCTCATGATTATGCTCTTGCAGGTGAGACCCTAAACCGCATTCTTCGATATGATCCTCGCGCTGATTTGAGTGAGATTCTCATCGGTATTTATCCTAATAGTGATGAGGATAGACGTGAACTGCTAGCCGCATTACAGCCTATCGATAGTCAGCAAAACGCTTCGATATCGGTACTTAAGGCTGGTTTGTTGCTTCAGTTTGACGAGCCCGAAATCGCCATTATTCATATCGATCGTGCTTTGGCAAGCCAGCCGGACTACGTGCCATTCATTACTCTAAAAGCTGATATATTACGTAAGATTGAGCCGGCGCAAACGGTGGTCAATTATGTCAGTCAAGCACGCCTACGTAATGCTGATAGCAAGAGTCTCTATCTGTATGAGATTCGCTATTTGCTAGACTTAAAGCAAAGTATGGATGCTTGGGAGCTGCTTTTAGAGGCGCATAATCGCTTTACTGATGACCCTGAGATTACCTTATTGGCAGCCTTAGTCAGCTTGGATATTCAACAGTATGCTAGCGCTGATCAGCTGCTCAACACTCTAGCAAAGAGCCCTAATTATTTAGATCAAGCTTATTACTACTTAGGTATCAGTGCTGAACGCCAACAACGTTTTGAGCAAGCAAAAAACTATCTAAACAGGGTTATGCAAGAAGACTTAGTATTGGCGGCACGCAAAAAGGTAGTGGATTTTGAGTTATTAGCCGGTAATGTCGACGGGGCTATCAGCACCTTACAACAGCTGCGTGAAGACTTTGAGTTTTTTGCACCGGAGACCTTTGTGCTACAAGCAGATATTTTGTGGCAGCAAAACGAGTCCGATGAAGCGCTAGAGATACTGAGCCGAGCTAGTCGCAAGTATCCCGATAGCGAAGCGATATTATTTGCGCGCGTGCAGCTGCTCGATGATCGTAATGATTATGTGGTCAAAAGAACTTTGCTCAATCATCTGCAAACGCTCAGTCCTACTAACTTGTCTTATAAGCTAAGTTACGCGCAATTATTATTGTCCAATGATCGCAACTCCACTCAAGGTCTAGATCTAGCACAAACCATCATCGAGACTCGTTACGATGACCCGCGTTACGACAATGAGCTACATTTGCAGGCGCTTAATCTATTAGCTAGTAGCGCTTTAGCCAATGATGATTATAGTCAGGTTATCGATTACTTGCAGACTCCTTACGATGTACTGCCAACTCTGCGCTCTGGTGTACTTTTATTACGGGCTTATCAAGGGTTGCAAAATAATGAAAAAGTCGAAATGCTGCTAGCCGATTTGCAGCAACGCTTCGCCTTTGGTCAACAAAACGTCAATGACCGTATTCAACTTTACTAAAATAATCCATAATCGAGTAACATCCACAGCTTAGACTAATTAATTAAAATTATATTTTGAGCGACTCTTTTTGAGTTGCTTTTTTGAGGAAGAACCCATGTCAAGATTACTCCCAGTAAAGTTGTCAGTTAAAAATAGTAATTCTAATAACAATAGCTCTTTCAAAAAATCAGCCTTACTAGCAACTGTGGTTAGTGGCGTATTATTGACCGCTGGTTGTCAGTCGCTACCTAGCTCTCAAGCTAACGCTAATACCGCCCCTACCCTGCAAGCGCAAAAGCTAGAGAACTTTACTATTAATGGTAAAATCGGCGTGACAATGCCAGCTTCCACGCCTTCTGCTGACGCTAGCAACTCGAGTACCCAAGGTGGCAGCGCCTTTTATACTTGGGGTCAAGAGAATAATCGCTTCGCTATTGAGCTAATGGGTGCATTAGGGATTGGCAAAACCAATATAGCCTACGATGGCCAAACCGCTACTTTAGTCAGTGAGAAGACCGGCAGCCTTAGCGCTGAAGACCCTGAAGAATTATTGCAAAAAGCGACAGGCTGGCAAGCGCCTATTTCACAAATGCCATACTGGATATCGGGACGCTCAGCGCCATCAGATAGTGCACCAAAAGTCGATAACCAAAATCGTTTAATAAGCTCAGTTAATGGTAATTGGAGCGCTAATTTTGCTTATAGTGGTAATGATAAGCTACCGAGCAAAATTACCGCAACTCAGCCACAAGGGCAAAAAGTGGTTATGACTATCAATCATCTAAGCCAGTAATCAAATAGACTCCTCAATGACGCCGAACTCTATTCAAAGTCCGCTAATGACTCACGCTACTGTCACGCGCTTATCACCAGCAAAGATCAATCTATTTTTGCACATTGTTGGCAAGCGCGATGACGGCTATCATAATCTACAAACGGTCTTTCGCCTGCTTGATTGGGGCGATTATCTGCATTTTTCGCTGACTGAAACGGTAAATATTAGCGAATTCAATCAAGTAAATGATGATATTGATCAGCAAGCTACTGCTATTGGCAAACAGCTAGTTACTCTCACTGGCGCCGATAGCATTACTGATAACTTAGCAGACAATTTGATTTTTAAGGCCGCAAAAGCTCTGCTAAGTTATGTTATAAATACCGAAAAACTACCAGAGCAACTGCAAAGCGTTAGCATTACTTTAGATAAAAACTTGCCAATGGGCGCAGGCTTAGGTGGTGGTTCCTCCAATGCCGCCACTACTTTGCTAGCTCTAAATGAGCTTTGGCAATTTAATTTAAATCAAAATGAGCTCATTAAAATAGCCACCGCTATTGGTGCAGATGTACCGATTTTTATCTTCGGTCGAGACGCTATTGCCATGGGAATTGGTGAAGAATTGACCGCCATTGATTTACCTGCTCAGCACTATCTAATCCTTACACCAAATGCGCATGTCAATACTGCTGAGTTATTTGCACATGCTAAATTACGCCGTGATATTGCGCCTTTATCTATCGAAGCTATTAAAGATCAGGCTGATGATTATGTGCAGAATCTAAACGCGCCTTATGAAAATGTCTTTACGCCAGTAGTGACTAGTCTTGCTTCTGCTGTTGAGGAAGCGCTAAATTACTTGCAAACGTTAGAGTCGCAAGCTTTAGGTGTGGCAAGAATGACTGGCTCAGGTAG
>CBETCF010000175.1:0-4522 GCA_965534785.1 uncultured Psychrobacter sp. | reverse complement strand
GTAGCGCCTAAAGTAGCACTCGCCCCTTTTAAGGCATGAGCGAATTCAAAACCATTGGCATTATCATTATTGGCTTGGGCGGCTTGCATCATGATAATACGCTGTTTGCTATCATCTATAAAAGTTTGCAATAAATCAGCAAAATCTTCTTCTAATAACTCGCGCATCTCTTCAAACTGTACTTCATCAATGATTGAGCCATCGCCGTTATTATTTATATTAAGGCTATTGATGTCATCAATATTATTAATATTTTTATATTCAGCATTAGTCATGATAAAAAATCCAATAAGGGTACTACTAATTAAAATTAAGGTGGTGATGTAAAACAATGTATACAGGTATAAAACCATCACAAGGTAGTTATATATAACTTATAAACACAGCGCTAGCTGTAGTGAAAGTGCAAGTTATCTTCGCTAATCATGTTTTTTAACTGCTGTAGATTATCATCATTAGGGTAAACGCGCCAATGTTCTGACAGTGCGACGTTAGCAATACCATAATCTGCATAAATAGCTAAGCCAAGCGGCGTACAATTATCATTCATCACGCTATCGTTTTGAGTGAAATTATCCTCATGGCTCTCAAAACCATTATGACCATCTAAAGCCATAAGATCATTGCCTTCCTCATCATATAAGCTCCCGCCCATCGCGCTATCATAGGGCGCACCGCTATTTTGATCGTCGTCTTGCTCAGCATATAAAGATAATCTTGGTGCTGGAATAATATCCGCTTGTGCTGATTTTAATAAAGGTTGCAGGCGAGCTAATAATTTAAGGTCTTCATTATGAACCTTTATACTGATCTTTTTAAGCCAACGTAGACGAGCATCGACCATGGTCATGGCATTATCAAGACGAGCGAACAAGCGGCCTTCACGCTCACGGATACTACCTTTGATAATCACCACTTCATCGACTTTTAGCTGCTCTTTGACCCGGTTAAAGCGCTCAGCATAGCAGCTAACCTCTAAGCGTGAAGTGCCGTCATCTAGCATGATGACGTTACGATTACCAAAGTTAGCGATATCGATAATTAGCCCAGCAAAGTAACAGCTGCCGTTATAGCCAGTATCGGTGAGCTTGTTTAGTCGAGCGCCTGAGGTATAGCGTTTCAATTCTTCCAAATACTCATTGATAGGATGGCCGGTAAGATATAAGCCTAAGGTATTCTTCTCTGCTTTTAGGCGATGTTTGTCACCCCAAATCAGCTCAGGCGTCATTTTTAAAGGCGGCGCTGCGACCACGCCATCCATCTCACCGAACAGATCCATCATGCCAAGCTCGCCGTTCTTCCGATCTTGCTCAGCCGCTTGCACTGCGCTTGGCAATTGGCTCATCAAAGCACCGCGAATCTCATACGCTTCATCGCTAGGTAAGTCAGGTCGCAAAGTAGCGGCAAAATCATCGAAACAGCCAGCACTGACTAAAGCTTCAAGAGTACGCTTATTGACCTTTTTGATATCGACACGGCGGCAGAAGTCATATAAGTCTTTAAATGGCCCATCAATACGCCGCGCTTCTACGATAGACTCAACCGCGCCTTCACCGACGCCTTTAATCGCACCCAAACCATAAATGATATTGGTCGGAGTATCGGCGACGAAATGCCATTCACTACGATTCACCGATGGATTAACGACGGTCAGATCAAAGTTTTCACGGCAGTCGTTGATAAAGAACACCACGTTATCGGTGTTGTTCATATCTGAAGTTAATACCGCCGCCATAAACTCAGCAGGGTAGTACTGCTTAAGATAAGCGGTTTGATAAGCCAAAACTCCATACGCGGCAGAGTGCGAGCGGTTAAAACCATAACCGGCAAACTTCTCCATTAGATCAAAGACGCCCCCTGAAGTGGCGACATCGATGCCTTGCTCAGTAGCACCAGTGACAAAGATATCGCGCTGCTTGGCCATCTCTTCAGGTTTTTTCTTACCCATAGCACGGCGTAACATATCAGCACCGCCCAAACTATAGCCCGCCATGACCTGCGAGATTTTCATGACTTGTTCTTGATAGACAATAACGCCATTAGTGTTTTCTAATATCGGCTCAAGGTTCGGATGGTCATAGATAACTTCCTCGCGACCATGCTTACGGTCAATATACATCTCTACCATGCCCGCATCGAGTGGACCTGGACGATAAAGGGCACACATAGCGATGACGTCTTCGATATTAGTCGGCTGCAGTTTGGCTAGGTACTTTTTCATACCCATACTCTCTAGCTGGAATACCGCTGTAGTCTTAGCCTCTTGCAGCAGCTTATAAGCTTTTTTGTCATCTAACGGTAAGTCTTCTAATACTAGCTCGTCCTTACCTTCTTTAGCACGGCGCAAATTAATGTTTTCAACCGCGGCATTAATCACCGTCAAATTTCGCAAACCCAAAAAGTCAAACTTCACGAGACCGACGTCTTCGACATCATCTTTATCAAACTGACTAACGCGGTGGCCCTCATCATCACAGTAGATAGCACTGAAATCAGTGATTTTATTAGGGGCGATTAGTACACCACCCGCATGTTTACCAACGTTACGGCAAACGCCTTCTAATTTAATCGCCATCTCCCAAATCTCAATGGCATCTTCATAATCCATATTATCAGGGTTGGAGATTAAATCTTTGAGTTGCGGCTCTTGCTCTAAGGCTTGGCTAAGGGTAATACCGGGGGTCTTCGGAATAAGTTTGGATAATTTACTGGCTAAAAAGTACGATTTACTTTGTACTCGCGCCACGTCACGCACGACAGCCTTTGCTGCCATAGTACCAAAGGTGATAATTTGCGAGACCGCTTCACGGCCATAAGTCTGCGCCACATAATCAATGACGCGGTCGCGACCTTCGATACAGAAGTCAATATCGAAATCGGGCATCGATACCCGCTCAGGGTTTAAGAAGCGCTCAAACAGTAAGTCATAATGAATAGGATCGAGATCGGTAATATTTAACGCATAAGCCACTAATGAGCCTGCACCGGAACCACGACCAGGACCTACAGGTACGCCATTGGTTTTTGCCCAGCGGATAAAGTCCATGACAATTAAGAAATAACCGGGGAAACCCATAGATAGGATAACGTCTAACTCATATTCCAAACGATCATCGTATTTTTGTTGGATCGTCGGCCAATTATCGCCACGCTTATCAATAGGGAAAAGCTTATCTAAACGCTGAGTTAGACCGCGCTGCGATTCTGCTCTAAAAAAGGATTCAATCGTTTCGCCTTCAGGCACTGGAAAATCAGGCAGCACGTTGATGCCAAGCGTCAAGGTAACGTTACAGCGTGTCGCTAAGCGAATAGTATTGTCGACAACTTGTGGAATATCAGCAAATAGTTGCTGCATCTCTTCCTGAGTTTTTAGGTACTGTGCATCAGAATAGTTCTGTGGACGGTTTTGATCAGCGAGGACATAAGAGCCGGCAATACAGACGCGAGCTTCGTGAGCATCGAAATCCTCTTGCTGTAAAAAGCGCACATCGTTGTGAGCGACTAGAGGAATATGATGCTTAGCGCCAGCGTGAATAGCGGCTTTAATGAAGGCATCTTCACCGCTACGATTAGTACGCTTAACAGCGAAGTACAAGCGATCGGCAAACTTAGCTTGCCATTCACTGATGAGCTCATCGGCACGCTCTGGCATGGAGCCTACTAGCGCTTGACCAACATCGGATTTTTCAGTAAACAGCACTATCACGCCAGCGGCATGCTCCAGGATATCGCTACGACTAACAATAGGCGTACCATGATTGGCAGGATCAGCGCGACCTTTGGTAAAGCCTAGCGAGACGATACGAGTGATGTTTTGATAGCCCTCATTATCCATCGCTAACAATACTAAGCGCGACTCTTCGTTATCCATGATGACTTCGCTGCCGATGATTGGCTTGATGCCAGCATTTAAACAGGCACGATAAAACTTCACCGTCGCATAAAGGTTAGATAGGTCAGTCAAAGCAAGTGCGCGCTGATTATCGGCTACTGCCGCTTTGATTAGTGGTTTAATACGCACGATAGAGTCAGTGATTGAATATTCACTATGAATGCCGAGGTGTACAAATGCCATAGAGTGCTCTTACTGATGCTGTGGAATGTCGCTAATGGAGAGTGAGACGATAGCAGATAAGGGTGTTATCTGCCTATTGCTAAGTCGATATTATAAATATTTTTTATTATCAAGTACTTAGGTGGTAGTAAGCCCTATTTACAAGTTTTTACTAGTCTCAATATCAGCCGTTAATGATAGCATTGTTTGGCGTTGACGGCTATGTTTTCAAGAAGTGCTTATAGATTAGTTATCAAGGAATAATAGACAGATCAGCTGTGTAGGTGTGTCACTGAAATAAAGTCAGCCTTTACGTTATTAGCATAAAGACTGACTTTTAATAATAGAATAATTCTTTAAGCTAATAATTTATGACTTTCAGCTAATTTAAGTTAGTTCAACTTAAATTAGTTTAACTACTGTGGATCTAACAATTCAATCCAGTGCTTCACTGGTATGCTCGATCGG
>CBETCF010000174.1:0-4547 GCA_965534785.1 uncultured Psychrobacter sp. | reverse complement strand
AACTACGACGGCTCTGAGCGTATGCCTAGTGTCTTGCCAGCCCGTGTGCCCAACCTTTTGGTCAATGGCGCGACTGGTATCGCTGTCGGTATGGCGACCAATATGGCGCCGCATAATCTGACCGAAGTTATTAATGCCTGTCTAGCTTATGCTGAGAACCCACAAATCTCTGCTGAAGAGTTAATGACCTATATCTCTGGCCCTGACTTTCCTACGGGAGGTATTATTTATGGTCGCGGCGGTATTCAAGACGCCTATCGCACCGGTAAAGGACGATTGCATGTGCGTGGTCGTTATCATATTGAGCCGATGAGCGACACTGGCGTCAACCGTGATCGTGAGCGTATTGTCTTCACCGAAGTGCCTTACCAAGCCAATAAAGCTAAGCTAATTGAGCGTATCGCCGAGCTTGTTCGTGATAAAAAGATCGAAGGCATCAGTGAGATACGTGATGAGTCTGACAAAGACGGTATGCGTATCGCTATTGACTTGCGCCGCGGTGAGACTGCTGAAGTTATCGTTAATAACTTGTTCTTGCAAACACCGCTAGAGTCTAGCTTTAGTATTAATATGGTGGCGCTAGATAATGGTCAGCCTAAGCTTTTGACGCTACGTCAGCTGATTGCGGCTTTTGTGCGTCATCGTCAAGAAGTGGTGACACGTCGCACCATTTATGAGCTTAATAAAGCACGTGTCCGTGGTCATTTGCTTGAAGGTTTGACCGTAGCGCTAGCTAATATTGATGATATTATCGCCGCTATTAAAGCCTCTGCGAGTCGCGGTGAAGCGCGCGAGAGCTTACTAGGTAATATTTGGGGATCAGGTAGCGTAGTAGCGATGTTAGCGGCAGCCGGTAGTCAATCAGTACGTCCTGACTATATCGAAGGCGAAGATCCAAAAGCACCGTTTGGCCTCATTGATGATAGCGTTCAAGGTGAACAAGGCTATCGCTTATCACTAGACCAAGTTAACGCTATTTTAGAGATGCAATTACATCGTCTAACTGGTCTTGAGCAAGACAAGCTTACTGAAGAATATCAAGACTTATTGCGTGAAATCGCTAACTTAGAGTCTATCTTAGGTGATTTTGATAAGCTGATGACGATTATCTCCAATGAAATGATTGAGATTCGCGAGAATTTCGGTGATGAGCGTCGTACTGATATTGTTGATTCACGCACTGACTTTAGCCGTGAAGATTTGATTCCTGAACAAACGGTAGTAATGACGGTCTCACGTACTGGTTACGCTAAGACGCAGCCTATCGATGATTATGTGGCGCAAAAACGTGGCGGTAAAGGTAAGTCTGCTACGGCTATGAAAGAAGATGACGTTATTGATCATTTAGTGGTGACTTCAACTCACGCTACCGTCTTGTGCTTCACTGATACGGGCAGAGTCTTCAGTTTACGTGGCTTTGAAGTGCCTATTGCTAGTCGCGGTGCCCGTGGTCGTCCGTTAGTGAATTTGATTGGTTTGAGCGGTGATGAGTCAGTCACTACGATACTGCCTATTCCTAAGATAGTAGAAGACTCTTCAGCAAAGATTGAGCTTGCACCAGTAGATGGAGCAGACGATCTACTAGAAGATGAGGTACTAGAAAATAGCAATGATGCCGAACCACCGTTTGTTTTCTTTGCTACGGCTAATGGTACAGTTAAACGCGTAGAGCTCAAGCAGTTCGCTAATATTCGCTCTAACGGTCTGATAGCAGTTGGATTAGAAGAGGGTGATAAATTAGTCAGCGCTCGTATCACTAATGGTAGCCAAGAAGTGATGCTATTCGCTTCAAGCGGTAAAGCGATTCGCTTCGATGAAAACGATGCTCGCGCTATGGGCCGTACCGCCAAGGGCGTCCGTGGTATGCGTTTAGCTAACGACGAATTTATTAAATCATTAGTAGTAATTGAAGATGACGTTCGCGAAATCTTAATCGCTTGTGAAAAAGGCTTTGGTAAGCGTACTTTCGTTGATGAGTTCAATACTCAGCATCGCGGTGGTGGCGGCGTAATCGCTATCAAAACCAGCGAGCGTAATGGTGCCTTGGTTCGAGCGACTAAGGTTGACCCAGAAGACGATATTATCTTAATTTCAGATAAAGGCACGCTAGTACGTACGCCGGTTGAACATGTCGCTAGCTCTGGCCGTAATACGCAAGGCGTGACCTTAATACGTTTAGCAAAAGATGAAAAGCTAGTCGCTATGGCGCGTGTCGAGCACGAAGAAGAAGACAATGCTTTAATTGATGCTATGCGTGAGGACGGTACCTTTGAGGTTGAAGGTCAAGAGCAAATCGACATAGATGCTGAGACTGATAGCAGCGCTAATACTGAAGTGAATGACTCTATTGATATCGCTAATGACTACACTCTAGGTGATAAGGCGTTAAGTGATGAGACCTTAGACGAGGATATTGAAGCTGATAACGAGGATTAATCCTTCGAGTTAATACACTTACGCTAATTTTAAACTTTTTTAAAAAAAGCCTCTGACGTTATCGTTGGAGGTTTTTGGTTTTTTTATCTAGTACTTCAAATAAATAGTATTTCAAACACATAGTATTATAAATAGGTAATATTTTGCCCCAAAAAATCGCTCTAAATTAAAAGGCTGTTGTCATGATTAGCACTAATCGTACCTTTCAAGGAACCCTAGCATCAGTATCATCAAGTTTTTTGTTTTCGCTGATGTTCTTGTTTGGCTTGTTTATGCAACCTTTGTCAGGTACGCAAGTAGCCTCATGGCGCGTGCTGATGATGTTATTAAGTTTGGTGTTATTGGTAAGTCTCACCAAACAGTGGCAACACGTTTTCGACTATCTAAAAACTTTAAAAACCCCAAAAGAGTGGCTATTATTTATATTACCGACGCCGATTTTAGGCGGACAAATTTGGTTATTTATGTGGGGGCCTGTCAATGGTTATGGCCTAGATGTGACCCTAGGTTATTTTTTATTGCCACTGGTGATGATACTGCTCGGACGTTTTCTTTATAAAGAAGATATGAGTCTCTGGCAGTGGATAGCAGCGCTCTGTGCGGCGATGGGTATCGGCTACGATATCTTTCAATACGGTTCGATATCTTGGGTAACGCTGTTTGCCTGTTTGGGCTATCCGCCTTATTACCTATTGCGCCGTAAGCTTGCTGTGCCTCCGATTACTGGTCTGCTGTCGGATTTGACTTTACTATCGCCAGTAGTATTAATTGTGCTGTATTTTACTAGCGGCTTTAGTATGGCTGCGATGTCTAGTAAGTTCTGGTATTTGTTACCGCTATTAGGGGCTTTTAGTGCGTTTGCAATGTCGCTATCGATGGTTGCCAGTCGTAAGCTGCCCGTTTCGTTATTTGGGGCATTAAGTTATCTTGAGCCTATGCTGTTGTTTGTATTATCCGTCACGGTTTTAAATCAAAGTCTGGATGAAGGTGGTTCTTTATTCATGTATGGCATGGTTAGCTTGGCATTGTTATTTATGATTATGGACAGTGTGTTAGGCTATATTACTCGGCGCCGTGATGATCGTTTACATGGCTATAACGAGCCACAAATCGACACTTTCCCGCCACGCCAGCGCTTAATAAAACGCCGTATAAAAGGGGTGTTAAGAGCGCGTCGATTCAGTAAAATTCGTCGTTATCAGCGGCGAGTAAATAGGATTGAGCGAAAAATTGAGCAATTGAATTTAAAGTAGGTTGGCAATCTAATTATCTAATAAAATTATTTAGTTTAGTCAAACGTTACTAACATTCATATTGACTACTAAGATATTATTTTTGGTAACTAGAATTAAAGTAGATAGTTAAAAGACAAATATTTTACGTTATCATCATGAGCTATTCGAAATTTTCTTGGGGAAATATATGTTACATCTTCATCACTTGGCAAACTCTCGCTCGTTTCGTATCTTATGGTTATTAGAAGAGTTAGGAGCTGACTATCAACTAACTTGTTATCAGCGTAATAAAGCTTACCGCGCTCCAGATAGTCTAAAAGAAGTACATCCGTTAGGACATGCGCCTATATTAGAGGTGGATGGCCGCCCGCTATTGGAGTCAGGATTTATCATCGAGTATCTACTTAAGCATTATGATGCAGAGCAAAAGTTTAAGCCGGCTGATGATAATGAAGATGCTTGGGAGAATTATACTTTTTGGCTACATTTCGCTGAAGCCTCACTGATGCCGCCATTAGTCATGCGTTTGGTATTCACTAAGGTCGTTGAACAATCACCAATGCTGATCAAGCCTATTAGCAAAAAGATCCAAGGCCAAGTCGAAAAAAGCATGATTAACGCTAGCCTAGATCCAATGCTAGCGATGATGGAGAAGCACTTAGAAGATAACCGTTGGTTCGCTGGCAGTGAGTTTAGTGCGGCTGACATTCAGATGCATTTAGCGGTATTAGGAGCGAATGCAGGGAAGGGCTTAAATAGAAAGAAATACGCCAATATTCTTAATTGGCTTAAGCGCAGTGAAGAACGTCCTGCCTTTAAGCGCAGTGAAGAGAAGGGCGGTCGTCTAAGCTTTTAAAAGTTAGAATTTAATTTTGT
>CBETCF010000173.1:0-4600 GCA_965534785.1 uncultured Psychrobacter sp. | reverse complement strand
GGTCGTATGAATAATAAGCTCGACGGCTTCACCATCGGTTAGTTGATGCGAAGTATAAGTCCCTTCTAATTGATCAAGCACTTTTGATAGCGCTTCATTACTCGCCATGCCGACTGTTAGGTTATGCTGAGCAGTAGCATTATCTACTTTGAAATAATCAGCGTAATCCTTTATGTTTTGGCTATCGATATCGAAAGGATAATTGTAATTAGCTCGTTCAGCCGCTTGCTCACCACTATCTACTTTTGACCAATCAATATCGGTGACTGCCGATGAGCTTTCATTTACAGTAGTAGCATTATCAGTCTCTGTAGAGGCGCTTTGCTCAGTAACCGTAGCTGAGTCAGTAGTAGTATCAGCCGTACTACTATTATCACAACTTGCTAATGCGAGCATGCTAAGAGCAGAGACTAGCGTTAGACTTAATAAACGAGTTCTCATTAATGTTCCTTTTTTCTTATCAGTGTTTTTACAAAGCAGATATAGTTATTAATTATCTTGTTTAATATTTTGACAGCTTTCGCTAGCGTTAACCACTTAATCAAACATAAAAAAACAGCCACCAAATGATGACTGTTATTCTAATACTAATTATTGTAATGCTAAGCTTATGAGTTATATGCTCATCATTTCTAATGAATGATTAAAGCAAAACTACTATCTGCCCATCTTGCAGTTTAGTTGGTACTCTTTACCGTCCGCCCATTTCATCGCTAGCACGCCTTGATCACCTTTCATGTGCCAAGCATAAACAACTTCTGGGTTAGATTGATTGACATAGCTTGCTGTATCACCCTCAACGCCGCCCACTAAGATCAATTCTTGTTGTGACCAGTTCAATTGTGGAGCAGTGACATTGATAGTCGCTTGCTTCTTATTGATAGACTGTTTAGCTAAGATTGTACTGTCATCAGTACAAGTATAAGGGGCTGGTGCCATGCGATCATAGGCCATATCACTCATTCCCTCTACCGGAGTAGCTGGCGTGGTAGGAACAGTAGGTGTAGTGGTTGAACAAGCTGCCATCAAGGCAACAACAGGTAAAGTAGCCGTTAATTTCATTAGGGTATTCATATCATTCTCCAAAAGTTAAAACTTTATTATTGACGTTTAGTAGCACTTTGAGTGCATAACGGTAATGGTAACGAAAGCGCTCTTATGACAATGTTAGAAATTGTTCACTATCTTTTAACTTAGTTACTTAAGTATTTACTAATGTAACTATAAAGTTTAACTAAAAAAGCGCTTACTGAATTAATTCAATAAGCGCTGTTATTTAATGGGTAATCAAGGTTACTTTATTTAGTTTTACGGGGTGGCAAGCCGGTATGCTGAGTTTGGAAATTGCCTTTGCTGACTTTCTTTTTATGACTATGGTTGCTAGCGCTATTATTACCTTGACGCTTGATCGAGTCATTACCGACGCGGCTGTTCTTCTTACGTGCTGATTGGTAGCCATTCTGTTCAGCATCACGACCCTCTAAACTAGCGTTGAAAGGTGGGATTAAGCAGCCACGGTTTTTGCCAATTAAATCGCTACGGCCCATATCTTGCAGCGCTTTACGTAGCATTACCCAGTTCTTGGGATCATGATAACGCAAAAAGGCTTTATGTAATTTACGCTGTTTACCCGATTTGACGATATCCATATCACCGCCTTCGCGGCTGATTTTATGTAGTGGGTCTTTATGGGTGTGATACATCGTTGTGGCAGTCGCCATTGGACTAGGATAGAACGCTTGTACTTGATCAGCGCGATAGCCGTAGCTTTTCAGCCACAAAGCAAGGTTCATCATATCTTCATCTTTAGTCCCTGGATGGGCGGCGATGAAATAAGGAATTAGATATTGCTCTTTACCAGCCTCTTGGCTGTACTGCTCAAACATCGCTTTGAATTTGTCATAGCTGCCCATACCCGGTTTCATCATTTTTGATAATACCGCTTCTTCTGAATGCTCAGGGGCGATTTTTAGATAACCACCGACATGATGACTGACCAATTCTTTAACGTATTCAGGATCTTTTACCGCTAAGTCATAACGTAAACCCGAGGCGATAAGAATCTTTTTCACGCCTTTGATATCGCGTGCTTTACGATACAGTTTGGTCAAATTACTATGATCAGTAATCAAGTTTTCGCAAACATCAGGATAGACACAAGAAGGCTTACGGCAGTTCTTTTCAATATTTTCATCTACGCAGCTGAGGCGATACATATTCGCCGTTGGACCGCCTAAGTCAGAGATGACGCCGGTGAAAGCTGGGGCAGTATCTCGGATAGCTTCCACTTCACGTAGGATAGATTCTTCTGAGCGGTTTTGAATAATGCGGCCTTCATGCTCAGTAATCGAGCAAAAAGTACAACCGCCAAAACAGCCGCGCATGATATTGACCGAAAACTTAATCATGTCATAAGCAGGAATATGGGCGTCACCATAGCTAGGATGGGGTAGACGCGCATAAGGCAAGTCAAAGACGTAATCCATCTCTTCGGTCGACAGCGGAATCGGTGGTGGATTGAGCCAAACATCGATTGAGCTAAAGGAGTTACCGGCACCGCTAGTATGACGCTGTACGAGCGCACGAGCGTTACCTGGATTAGTCTCTAGATGTAGAATACGACTAGCATGAGCATAAAGTACAGGATCAGATTTGACTTGCTCATAGTCTGGCAAACGAATAACGGTTTGCTCGCGTGCTGGCATTTTTATCTTGTACTTACGCGCCGTTTTTGGCTTGTATTCTTGAACCTCCATACCGCGCATTTGCACGACCTGAGTCTCTTCATCGACTTGATCGGCATTCAAGACTTTATTAGTCACTGGCTCAGCGACAAAGCCCTGATATTGGGCAGACATTCCTGTCATGGCTTGCCCAACGGGAGAATCGCTAGGTTTTTCTTGTTCAATCTTGCAGCTATCTACGTCTTCTGTCATCACATAAGGATTGATGATGGGATCGACACGGCCAACGGTATCAACATCGTTACTAGCGACCTCCACCATATCCGCTTGCCAATGGCGACGACTTGGCGTTAGCAAATATGCTGTGCCGCGCAAGCTGCTCATTTGCTCAAAGCTATAGCCTTTAGATAGGCCATGCACTACATCGACGATAGCGCGTTCAGCATTCCCGTATAATAAGACATCAGCGCGACTATCGAGCAAAATACTACGACGGACTTTATCTGACCAGTAATCATAATGCGCGATACGGCGTAAGCTACCTTCGATACCGCCTAAGATGATTGGTACATCAGGATAAGCTTCACGGCAGCGTTGACTATAGACAATGGCGGCGCGGTCAGGGCGTTTATTAGCCACGTTGCCTGGAGAGTAAGCGTCGTCGCTACGAATCTTACGATCAGCGGTGTAGCGGTTGATCATGCTGTCCATGTTGCCTGCGGTCACGCCATAAGCGTAAACCGGTTTACCAAGCTCCATAAAGGCATCTTTACTTTTCCAATCAGGCTGAGCAATGATACCGACGCGAAAGCCTTGCGACTCTAAAAGACGCCCAATAATCGCCATACCAAAGCTAGGATGATCGACATAGGCGTCGCCGGAGATGATAATTACATCGCAAGCATCCCAACCGAGCGCATCCATTTCCGCACGATTCATCGGCAAATAAGGTGCTGGCTCGTAGCAGCTAGCCCAATGCTTATCATAATCATAAAGCGGCTTAGTGCCTTGTTTAAAGGCGGTGCGGGCGATGGTATCGGCAGACATGGGACAACCTTAATCTTAAAAATACAGGTGATAGCTAGCGGCTAAGAATAGTTATTATTGACTAATAAAGTAGCGGCTAATTTAAAGGCGCTCATTTTAACATGAATTTAGTTCAGGATGTGAGAAAGCGGTTTTAAAATGGCTTGTTAAGTTATTGATAGTGTGGAGTAATCCACTAGAATGGTATGGAATTGAATAGAGTATTTTTAGTGACTAGACCTTAAGAGTTATTACTATAAAGCTAAAAGCTAATGAGCTATTTGTTCTAAAATAGAACTAGTAATGAATACTTCAAACTATTTAGGGGGAAATGAAATGCTTGCTATGTTGATTTTAGTATTCTTCATGCCCTTAGTAGCAATCATCCATTTGATAGCAACGATCTATTTTTTTAACAAAGGGCATTATAGTAGTAAATCTTTTACTATCAAACATCTAGCAGTAGCGCTCATGTTTCCTTTAGCAGGTATGGGTTTGATAACTTTTGAATATTGGGACAACATGGATCATGCTGGTATTCATGTCGGTACTTTTTTATCCGTTTTGTTCGTATATGGGTTTCTAGCGATTCTTTTTGCTATTCCTTATATTTTGTATCTGACGGCAGCCACCAAAACTCCTTAAAACATAGCGGATTAATAGAGTAATCCAATAAAATATTGGGACCACTCTTAGTAAAGTTAATCACAAACTGACTGTTGAAATGGCGCATATTATTTTCGTTCGTGAGTAAGTTGCGAGTAAATTGATGATAGTCCTGCATATTTTTGGCACTGATCGGCAGCATAAAATATAAAGTAAAAAAGGACGACTCATAAAAGTCGTCCTTTTTTGCAGTAGATTGAATAATAAATTTAACCCAAATGCTG
>CBETCF010000172.1:0-4697 GCA_965534785.1 uncultured Psychrobacter sp. | reverse complement strand
CGAATCTGCAAACGACCTTGCGACTCGCCATCCTCAATTACCGGTTGCTCTGGGTTTTCGGTTTCTACCAAACGCAATTCAACGCCATAAGGTGGACGCCCTTGCGACTTACGTAGCTCGTTTATTTCTTCCTTACTGAGTGACTTATGCTTAGCCTTGATTTGGTTCATCGTCCCTAGCGGACTAGTCTCGGTCATACCCCAACCATGTATCGCATCGCAATTGAAATCTTCTCTAAAGGTTTTGATGACGGAAGGCGGACAAGCGGCACCGCCAACGATAGTGCGGGTCATGCTCTCAAGTTTACTGCCTTTATTCTTCGCTGCCGTAAGTAGACCTTGCCAAATAGTAGGTACGCCTAGTGCAATAGTCACCTTATAATCATCAATTACCGACACTAAGCTATCACCATCGAGATTGGGCCCGGGTAGAATTAATGAGCAGCCAACGATTGCCGCGGCATAGGGTGTGCCCCAAGCATTGACATGAAACATCGGTACTACTGGCAGCAGCACGTCTTGCGCCGATAGGGAAGAGACATCCGGCATACAAAGCGCGATAGCATGTAGTACTGAGGAGCGATGCGAGTAGAGAATACCTTTGGGATTACCAGTGGTGCCTGAGGTATAGCATAAAGAGCTAGCGGTAGTTTCATCGAGCTCAGGCCAAGCAAATTCAGGCTCCTGCTCAGCGATTAATTCATCGAAGAACAGCGCGTCAGGTAATTGCTCTAACACTTTCTCGTTGCGATCGCCTAGCAGAATAAAGTGCTTGATGCCTTTGATATGATCTTTGATAGCGGCGATAAGGGGTAAAAAGGTCACGTCAAAGAACAGCACTTGATCTTCGGCATCATTGATAATGTAGCCGAGCTGCTCAGGGAATAGGCGTGGATTAATAGTATGGCAAATCATACCGCTACCAGAGATGGCATACCAAGCTTCTAAGTGGCGGCGGTTATTCCAGGCGAGAGTCGCTATGCGATCTGAAGCTTTAAGTCCTAACCCTTGTAAAGCATTGGCTAACCGTTTTGAGTTGTCTGAGACAGTCGACCAGTCGCTCTGAGTCATGGTGCCATCGACTTCTTTTGAGTAGACGGCGGTATCGCCATGATATCTATCGGCATGTTCAATTAAGCTGCTAATAAGCAGCGGTTGATACATCATTTTTCCTAACATCTTTATATCCTTATGGTGCGTTAGTGAGACCTGTCCTTAGCCCATTTTTTGTATGACGGTTTATTAGTATACGTCACTCTCAGCATTCTAAAAGGAATTTAATTACAGATAAATGCACATTACCTCGTTCTATGATCCGTTGGCGATACGGTTGCAGTCATTGAAGCTGCTTAGTGCTCAAACTCCGCTAACATCGCTGCGATGCGTTCATCTTTTTGTTGCCAAAGCTGTTCAACCCAAGCAAACATTTGCTCTTTGGTAGCGTCATCATCTTCATAGCCGCCATTTTTAAGACTGGCAAAAAGCTCATCAGGTATTTCAATATGACGCACATCCACTGCTAAACGCTTGATATTACCTTGCCATAAATCGCCATAGCTCGGTACTCCATCCGGATAGACAATGGTCATATCCAAGACGCCATCGATCTCCTCTCCCAAAGCATTCATCGCTAATGCCAAACCGCCAGCTCGTGGCTTGAGCAAATGAGTATAAGGCGATTGTTGTGCATCCCGCTTTTTGGGCGTAAAACGCGTACCTTCTAAGTAATTAAGCAGGGTAAAAGGCTTATCTTTTAGTAGAGAGCAAGCGCGTTTAGCTTCTTTGATATCCTTGCCTGCTAATGCTGGGTTTTTGGCCACGGCTTGTTTGGAGTGACGGCGCATCATCGGAAAGTCTAAAAAGTAAAAAGTCTGACCAACGATAGGGATGTATATTAGCTCAAACTTGGTAAAGAACCGCGTCAAAGGCAGACGATCTCTACTAATATATTGAACTATGCCGGTATCGACCCACGACTGATGATTACTCATCAATAAATACTGGCCATCGATATGCACGTCATCAGGCAAGCTAATGCGCCAGTCCTTTTTTGGCAAGATAGTATCTATCATAGTATTATTACTATTGATCCAATAATTAGCAATTTTTATGACGGTCTTATCAGCGATATCGGCGCCAGTTACTATCTTGGTTGCGCCCATCAGCCAGATAGGAATACTACCGGCGAAGCTATTGCCAAGAATGACGCCAGTCGCCGTTGCCAGTGATACCGCCTTACCAAGTCTAGGCGCGCGCTCATGCATTTTTTGAAAAATTGAGTTTAATCGCATAGCTAACCTTTCCTCTCCCTCTAGCTATTATTGTTTATTGGGCTATTATATTTTCTATTATTTACAGCGGTAATATTACGAAACAATTTTAACAGAAAAAGAGTGCAGCGTAGCCCTGCTAGCGTGACTGGCGGTAACACACGAGAAGGCTTAAGTAAAAAATGATAAGCTAGTTAATTCCAACAATAAAATCAGCCTAATATGACTGCTCATTTTTATAGATAGATTTATTTATATAAAAGTGTTTAGAATAAACAAAGGGATTATTTTCATTTAAATTAGACACTTATTAAAAGTAAGGGATGACATTATGAGCAAGGATTCAGTATTAACGTTAGAAAGTATCAAAGGGCAGGTTAGCGAAGCAGAATGGCAGATGCGAGTGGATCTGGCCGCCTGTTATCGCCTAATTGCTATGTATGGTTGGGATGATTTGGTCTTTACGCATATCTCAGCGCGAGTACCTGATACGGAAGATGAGTTTTTAATTAACCCTTATGGTTTATTATTTGAGGAGATTACCGCCTCAAACCTAGTGAAAGTCAACCAAGCTGGCGAAAAAGTAGCGCCATCTCCTTACGATATCAACCCTGCAGGATTTACTATTCATAGCGCTGTACATGAGGCACGTAGCGATGCGCATTGCGTCGTTCATCTGCATACTAGCGACGGGGTGGCGGTCTCTACGCAAACCCAAGGCCTATTACCAATCTCGCAGCAATCACTATTTCCATTGTCTAATTTGGCCTATCACGATTACGAAGGGGTGGCGTTAAATCCTGAAGAAAAAGTGCGTTTGGTCGCAGATTTAGGTGATGCCAACTTTATGATCTTGCGTAATCATGGTCTGCTGACTTGTGCTAGCAGCGTCGCGGATGCTTTTCTTTTCATGTATATCATGCAAAGAGCGTGCGAGGTACAAATCAAGGCGCAGAGTGGCGGTCATGAGCTGACCATGATACCCGCACAAATCTTAGCGGGTATTCAAGCGGCATCGACAGAGGTGACCAAAGGTGCGGGCGGTGATATCGCTTGGCCAGCTTTATTACGTAAGCTGCATCGTACTGATTCCTCTTTTGCGGAGTAATGGGTGATGATAACTCTGAAGCAATGGCAGCAGCAGGGCCAATACGAGTCGATTAAAGGTCAGCAAATCTTTACTCGTCAGGGTGGTGATAAAAACGCGCCAGCCTTATTGCTCATTCATGGTTATCCGAGCGCTAGTTGGGATTGGGAGGGTATGTGGCAGGCGCTGACTGAGCGCTATTATGTCATTACTCTCGACATGTTGGGCTTTGGATTTTCTGCAAAACCAAAAGGTGCGCGCTATCTGATTAGCGAGCAAGCCGATATCTTTGAGTATTATTTAACTAAGCTAAAGGTTAATGATTATCACATTTTAGCCCATGACTACGGTGACACGGTAGCACAAGAGCTGCTAGCCAGACACTTAGATCGCTGTACTCAGAAGAGTGGCGAAGATACTAATAACGCTGCTCAGCAAACCAATAGTAATACTAACAATGAGCCGCGCATTGCTAGTGTATGCTTTCTAAACGGTGGCTTATTTCCTGAAACTCATAAGCCGATATTAATCCAGAAATTGCTATTATCACCATTAGGCCCACTGGTCTCTAAGCTTATTAATAAGCAAAGGTTCGCCGTCAACCTACAACGTATCTTTGGAGTAGATACCCAACCCACTCCTGAGGTGATCGATAGTCTATGGCAGCTGCTAAATCATAATAATGGTCTAGCAGTAATGCATAAACTAATTAATTACATTCCTCAACGTCAGCAGTATCGCACACGTTGGGTAGGCGCTATTATCGATAGCACAATACCGATAAAACTGATCGACGGTGCTAAAGATCCTATTTCAGGTCAGCACATGATTGATCGTTATCGTCAATTAATTCCTAACGCCGATATTACTGAACTGCCAGCACTGGGTCATTATCCGCAGATTGAAGATGCTAAACTAGTTACAGCGGCTTATCTAGATTTCAGAGAGAGTATTGGTTGAAAAACTATCTAAGAAAATAGAGCTTTAATGGGAGTAAATGCAGCAACTGAGGATTTGGTACTTGATGGAATATTGAACCATTAAGCTATTACATAATCGAATAATCCTAAAAGCGCTATCCTAATTATAGGGTAGCGCTTTTTTATCAACGGCTCTTAAGATAAAAGCTCTAATACAGCAAGATTAATAATAACTTATAGGTAAAACGACTCGAACAATGTCAAAATAGAATAATGAGTGCTAGACTATAGCAGCGCTAAATATTCATTTAAGAAACGCTTCGGTTTTAATCCATAAAGCTGATGAATACGTCCTAATTACTCTCAACAGAATGGGCTACTGTCAAGGATGACCTAAGTAGGTCAAACAAGGTCAGGTCTA
>CBETCF010000171.1:0-4746 GCA_965534785.1 uncultured Psychrobacter sp. | reverse complement strand
ATGAAAGTTATAGCGATGATGATTATCCTATTGAGCCTTATATTCCGCCTGCAGAGACCGCTACTCCTTCTTATCCAGCAGCACCAAACTATAGTGACAGCACACAAAATCCAACTTACCCGCAGTCAGATAGCGCTGTTGAAACCTCGCTGCCAGCGGTGATTACTCCACCAGCTAGTAGAGGCAATGTCATCTCACAGCAGCCAGCACTGCCCTCGCATAGCGAGCTGTTAGAGCGTGCACGACAAAACTCGCAGCAGCAGAGTCGTCAGCCCGCTAATAATAGTAGCAACTTGCCAGCTTTTCGCAATCTCATGCAAATGGGCACCTCACAGCTAAAATCAGGAAATCTTACTGCGGCTGAAAATAGCTTTACGCGGGCTCAGCGCTTAGCTCCTAGATCCTCAGCTGTCTATTTTTACTTATCGCAAGTCGCGTTAAAAAAGAATCAGCCTCGTAAAGCTGAAGCTATGGCTCGTCGCGGCCTTACTGTTTCACAAGATGCTGGTCGTCGCCGTGCTCTATGGCAGCTGATTCTCAGATCTGGGCAAGCACAAAATAATGCACGCGTTATTAAAGAGGCGCAGCAAGCTCTACGCTAGCGATAACTTTAAAAAAGTTACTTACTCGATATCCGCCTAACTGACAAACCGTTATTTGACTCACTTTCATTCAATATTTAGCTCATTTTATTTATTAAGGTTATTTTTATGGCATGGCAACAACTGCATCTACAATGCGAAAAAACGAACGTTGATCTCGCTGAGGCACTACTATTAGAAGCTGGGGCTTTATCAATTATGCTAGACGATGCAGGCGATCAGCCTTTGTTCGAGCCGCTTCCTGGTGAATCACCATTGTGGGATGAAGTGATATTGACTGGTATCTTTGATGCTACCTCTGAAAATGGCAGCAGGCAAGCGGTTGAGCAATTGAGCCATGAGATTGCCGCGCAAGTACAAGCCAGTCGCACTTGGTTGAGCGCTATTGAAGATAAGGACTGGGAGCGCGAATGGATGACTCATTACCAGCCTATAGAATGCGCCAATAACTTATGGATTGTGCCTGAATGGTTGACGCCGCCTGCTCCTGAGGCGACCAATATTATTATGGATCCAGGTTTAGCTTTTGGTACCGGCTACCATGCAACAACTCGCCTTTGTCTAGACTGGCTAACCACGGAAGACTTGCAGGATAAAGTAGTCATCGATTATGGCTGTGGTTCTGGTATTTTAGGTATTGCCGCTTTATTATTAGGAGCGCGCCAAGTCTATGCAGTAGATATAGATCCCCAAGCAGTATTAGCGACTAATCAAAACGCTGAGCGTAATAATGTCAACGAGCGCCTGCTGGCCTTCTTGCCTGAGGAGTTTAATGACTATTGCGCCAATAATGAGGTCATACCAGTAGATACCATAGTAGCTAATATATTGGCAAAACCGCTCATTGGCTTAGCGCCCTATTTTGCTACGCTCATCGCTGCTAAAGGTAGAATTGTGTTAGCAGGCCTTATTGAATCACAAACCGAAGCCGTTACTGAAGCTTATCAGCCACATTTTGCTCTTGATCCCAAGCATGCTTTTACTGCTCAAGAAGATCATCATTGGCAGCGCTTATCAGGAACATTTACAGGCTAGCAACATTTAATTACATCTGTTACGATATCCACTGCGACTCATAGTGAGAGTTAGTCAATGCAGCTTTTGGAATGGATATCATGACCACGCTAATCAAAACCCAGTGCCCAAATTGCTGTTTGTATTTTGATTTGCCGATAGAGTTAACGCCGTTGTTGAATCATCCCGATACCCCAATGCGCTGTGGACATTGTCAGCATAATTTTATTATAAATGAGCATTTGGTCGTTTCTGCTAACGGCTCTTTTGCTACTAGCCATAACCCTCTAAAATCTGCACAGGGTGAAGATAATTCTTGGCTAGAGGAACTGCTTTATAATCTCAATGATGACGAAGAACTACAACGCCATAAGTTGTTGAGCGCTACAGATAAAGCAGTAGATAAATACTACAATGAGCTACCAAACAGTGCGCCTTTAGCTGAATTGCCGGTTTTGATAGAGAAGAGTCCTAATAACATCGCTTCAACGACCCCATACTTTGAGAATAAAACTCCAGCTAATAGTAAACAGCAGACATTATGGAGACAGGATGAAGAACCGCGTTCAATAGCAATGCTATTATGGGTAGCGGGCTGTTTGGTATTAGTGCTGGCATTATTTGCTCAATATGTTATTTTTAATTTAAATACTTTGCTCAAGAATCCAGATTACGCCGCTCGCTTAGAGGCGGTATGTACCGTAGCCGCTTGCAGCTTACCGTCTGCTCATCTAGATGCTTTTATTATCACCGATCTTAGTTTTGGCGCTAGTGAGATTGAGACGAACAATAACTTTACGGATATAAAAGCGACTTTAGAAAATAAAAGTACGCACAGCCAATTACTTCCTAGCCTCAAAGTTACTCTCTATAATGACGATTCTATACTTGGTGAATTCATTGCCCTACCAGAGGATTACTTGATAGGTCGTCAAAAGCAATTGGCAGCAGGTTACGGTAAGCCTTTTATATTCACTACTGCTATCAGTGCTACGCAAGTTAGCAAAGTGACTATTAAAGCTATTTATTAAAGCTATCTACTGAACTCAATGAAGGACATTACCTTATGACACCATATGCGCAACCTTCAGCTACGCGTTTTGACCCAAGCGTGCATTATGCAGAACCTGCTGAAGCCTCAGAGCCGTTACGTCATCATGTTGAGCGTGTGGTTCGTGAGTATTTCTCGGCGTTAGGCGATGAGCTACCAACTGATTTATACGAGTTAATCCTAAAAGAAGTTGAGCTTCCTTTGCTAAAAGTCGTCCTAGAAAAGACGCGTGGCAATCAAACTAAATGCGCTCAGATATTGGGATTGAACCGTGGCACTTTGAGAAAAAAGCTCAAATGCTACGACTTAATGTAAGCAATTGATGTAATTAACTAATATATATAATTATAGAAGATAAAGATAAAACCTAACCGCCCTTAATCAAACACGGCAATGGCTAAGCTGGCTATTTTTGGCTTTCCTTGTCTATACTACCCTGCCTGAAGTGGTAATGTATCAAACAGTCATAGTACCTATTTACTGTCAAATACGTTAAACTTTCAGGCTTTTTTTATGGAATGATTTTATGACTAGCAAACCATTAGCTCTCCTTTCAGTATCTGACAAAGCGGGTGTTGTAGAATTCGCTCAAGGCCTTATTCAATCAGGTTTTGGCTTATTATCTACCGGTGGTACTTACCGCCTCCTAAAAGACAACCAAGTCGAAGTAACCGAAGTTTCGGACTATACTGGCTTCGCTGAGATGATGGATGGCCGCGTCAAAACTCTGCACCCTAAGATCCACGGTGGCATCTTGGGTCGCCGCGGTATCGATGATGAGGTTATGAGCGAGCATGCTATCGAGCGTATCGATATGGTGGTGGTCAATCTATATCCTTTCGCTGAAACTATCGCACGCGCTGACGTCACCATGAATGAAGCCATTGAAAATATCGATATTGGTGGACCTACTATGGTACGCGCTGCGGCTAAGAACCACGCTCATGTAGGCATCGTCACAAATCCTGCCGATTATGATCGCGTTCTTAGCGCATTGGGTAAAGGCACTACGCTTACCCCAGCCTTGCGTTATGATTTAGCGGTAAAAGCCTTTGAGCATACCGCTCAATACGATGGTATGATCGCTAATTTCTTAGGTAGCCGCGTTAATGAGACTCAACAGCCAGAAGCCTTTGCACGCACGCTAAATCTACAATTTGATAAGATGCAGGATCTGCGTTACGGTGAAAACCCGCATCAGCAAGCCGCTTTTTATGTAGAGAACAGCGCTTTGAATGGCGTAGAAGCTTCGATTGCTACTGCTAAACAGTTGCAAGGTAAAGCTCTATCTTATAATAATATCGCCGATACTGACGCCGCTCTTGAGTGCGTAAAAGCCTTTACCGCGCCAGCTTGTGTGATCGTCAAACATGCTAATCCTTGCGGTGTGGCCATCGACCACGACCAAGTAGCCGCTTATCGCACCGCTTTTAGCACCGATCCTGAGTCTTCTTTTGGCGGTATTATTGCTTTTAACACGCCATTAACCGTAGCCGCTGCTAAAGATATTATCGACAGTCAATTTGTAGAAGTCATCATTGCCCCAAGTATTGAGGATGGGGTATTAGCAGTGACCGCTGCGAAGAAAAACGTTCGTGTCCTAGTCTGTGGTGAGCTGCCAGCGTTGACAGAGCACCAAGCTAAGTTTGACTACAAACGTGTCAATGGCGGCCTGTTAGTACAAGAGCAAGACTTAGCAATCATCGGTGCTAACGAATTGCAAATCGTCACTGACGTACAGCCGACAGAGGCGCAAATTGCTGACCTGTTATTTACGTGGACAGTGGCTAAATACGTCAAATCAAACGCCATCGTTTATGGTAAAAATAAGCGCACTATCGGCGTTGGCGCGGGTCAAATGAGCCGGGTCAACTCTGCTCGTATTGCCGCCATTAAAGCGGAGCATGCGGGTCTAGTAACCGAAGGTGCAGTAATGGCATCTGATGCCTTCTTCCCGTTCCGTGATGGTATCGACAACGCGGCTGAGGTAGGTATTGCGGCTATTATTCAGCCTGGTGGCTCTATGCGTGATGATGAGACTATTGCTGCTGCCAATGAACATGGCATAGCTATGGTATT
>CBETCF010000170.1:0-4759 GCA_965534785.1 uncultured Psychrobacter sp. | reverse complement strand
CAATCATGGTCATTGGGCCAGGCAATGCCCATTTAATCGGCTGATCGGTTTGCGCCCGCAGAAACTTGGCATCTTCAACAAAAACAGCTTTCGTGCGGCTCACCGCTCCTACGACTGTCGGCACGCTAGCCTCATAGCGATCACGGATTTTTACGGTTTCCCGCTGCTCAAAATCTACGCCTTCAAGATGTTCAATAAAGGTAGTGACAAAATGCTGACGGGTCTGCTCGCCATCACTGACGATATCGATGCCGGCATGTAATTGTTCCTGTAACGATACCCGTAGCGCGTCTTGTTTGGCATCTAATAATTGCTCGCCTTCTAATGCCCAAGGAGACCAAATTTTTTCAGGCTCTGCTAACCAAGAAGGTTTCGGTAAGCTGCCAGCGGTTGAGGTTGGTAATAATATGCTCATAATAGATTGTCTTTTATATTCGATTAGATTTGTAGGCTGGATTTTAAACAGCTAAAAGTAAGGTATTAATCAGCAAACCGTTAAGCGGCCTTCTTTCTAGCCGTTGGACTGGCAACCTTATAGCTTGCCGCCCACTGCTCCAAAATATCTTGATACGGCTTGATAAACTGCTCTTCGGTGAACTTTCCCTGCGTCACTGCCATTTGACTGCGCTCTTCACGGTCATAGACAATTTGCGTCAGCGAATAATCTTGGTACTTCAAGCTCGGCTGATATACTTGCGCCGCAGTAGAATTGGCATTATAGATCTCAGGGCGATAAATCTTTTGGAAAGTCTCCATCGTCGCAATTGCACTAATCAGCTCAAGGTCAGTATAGTCACTGAGTAAATCTCCAGCAAAATAAAATGCTAAAGGCGCAACGCTACCTGCTGGCATAAAGTAGCGAACCGTTAACCCCATTTTATGAAAATACTCATCAGTCAGTGAGTATTCATCTTGTCTATATTCAACTCCTAATACCGGATGCTGATTGGCAGTACGCTGATAAGCTTTGCTAGTTGAGACACTGAGGCAAATCACTGGTGTTTTACTAAAGTTGGCTTGGTAGGCCTCTGAATTCAATAAGGATTGAAACAGTTTGCCATGCAAATCACCGAAATGCTCTGGTATTGAAGATGGCGTTGGCGATGCTGGATTTTTATTAAAAAGCTCAGGCAGTACGATGCTAAAATCATAATCACGCACATAAGATGAGAAACTGTTACCGATCATCCCTTCGATACGCTTGTTTTCTTTATGATCAGTGATGGTGGTTTTTAGCATCTCAATGATAGGAAACGCATTACCATTACCTTCGATATCCATATTGGCAGAAATAATATCAACGTCAACAGAGTAACGATCTGCGGTCGGGTTATCCGAATGCGCTAAGGCGTTAAAACGGTTGTTAATCATTCTCAACGTTTTGCTCAAGTTCTCTTGACGATGCTCGCCACGTGCCAAATTGGCAAAGTTAGTAGTCAAACGCGTGCTGTCTGCAGGCTGATAGTTTTCATCGAAACGGATGCTATTAATCGAAAAACTAAATTCTTTTGCTTTATTAGTCATGGTGATTGCTACCCTATCTAATCTCGTTATTTGAGATAAAACCAAATTTGTGTATGAGATGAATCATACCCGAACCATGACATGAATAAAAACGACTTAAATTGAATATAAGATGAATAAAACTCATGTTAATAATCTATTTCAAATAGGATAACGACGTCAGGATGTTAAGTAATTGCTTGATGAAAATAAAAAACCCTACTATCAAAAAATAGTAGGGCTTGACGTTCAAGTCTAATTAGAGAGGCTTAATCATTAGCTACTTTTAAAACTAATAATACTTATGGTTATCAACCGAATACGAGCCAGCGCCCTGCGCAAATAACAACAAAAACCCGCCAGCGATAGCGATGTTTTTCATAAACATCGTCATCTGTGTCTGATCGCCAAAATCAGTATGAAACATCAGCGCTGATATAACGTTAAATCCGATGAACAACACTGCAAAAAATCGAGTCTTAAAGCCGATTAGAACAGCGATACCGCCTAACAGTTCTAAGGCGATGACTAGCGGCAACATAAACCCGGGCACGCCCATCGACTCCATATAACCCTGCGTACCGGCATAATCCATTATTTTATTAAAACCTGACACTATAAAGATCAGTGATAAAAACACCCTACCCAACAGCACGCTAATATCTTGTAATCTGTCCATGATTGCTCTCCGATTATGCTGTTAATAGTATTAAATAATATAACTTTTTATGGCTTTTAAAATAATGATAAGCCTTGATTGTAAATAGAAGTCAGCTGAAAAACTACTACAAATCATTTAAAGTGTAGCTTGAAGAGTCACTATCTTCTTAAATCCCTCTACATAATACTCACCGAAAAATAATAATAGTCTCTAGTAGTTCTTTATTCGTTGCCCTAACATTCCAATAACTGAAGATATTACTTGTACTCTTTTTTGCTAAATAAACCATACTGGAATAAACCCTAATGACTGATTTAATAATAACCAATGCCCGCTTGGCCACCCACGACAGCTTAGTCGATATCCGTATAAAAGACTCTCTAATTACTAGCATTGACGAGGTTGACAGTCCTGTAGCCAATAATGAAAATACTCAATCAAATTCTGCTGTAGCAACTCACTACGACGCTAAAGGCAACTTTATTTGTTCTGGGTTTTATGAGAGTCATATTCATCTGGACAAAGCCTGTATTCTAGATCGCTGCAATGTAGAAAAAGGTACTTTAAAGGAGGCCGTTGATGAGACTGGCAAGGCCAAAGAAGGCTTCACCGAAGCTGATGTTTTTGAACGCGCCTCTAGAGTGATCGAGATGGCTATCAAAAAAGGCACAGTCGGCCTACGCACCTTTGTCGAAACCGATGAAAAAACGGAGATGCGTAGCTTTCAAGCTATAAAAACAGCGCAGGAAAAATACGCCTTTGCTATTGATATAGAGATTTGCGCCTTTGCGCAGTCAGGTTTGACCACTAAGCCTAAAACTCAACAGCTACTACAACAAGCTTTAGCGAAAGGCGCTGATCTGATAGGCGGTTGCCCGTATAAAGATGATAACCCTGAGCAGCATATCGAGATGATCTTTGATTTAGCTGAACAGTTTGACGTTGATGTGGACTTTCACCTAGATTTCGATTTAGATCCAGAAGGTTCAAGTATTCCGAAACTATTTGAGGAAACTATCAAGCGCAACTATCAAGGCCGTGTCTCTATCGGTCATGTGACTAAGTTAGCCGCTATGGATAAAATGAAACGTGGCGAGATGGCAGGTCTATTAAAAATGGCCGATATCTCCTTAATCGTGCTGCCAGCGACCGATATTTATATCAACGGCAGTGATTACGAAGCGCTAATCCCACGAGGCACCGTCAATGCCAATCAGTTTGCTGAGTTGGGCATCAATACCACTATTTCTAGCAACAACATTTTGAATGCCTTCACCCCTTATGGCGATGCTTCATTAATCCGCATGGCGAATATGTATGCCAATATTGCTCAGCTGTCGACCGATGAGCAGATAGCGGCTGCATTCGATATGATTACTAACAATGCGGCCAAATTACTGAAGCTTGAAACTGACATTAAGGTAGGAGCTACCGCTACTTTGGTAGTCATAGAAGCTAAAGATGCCATAGAAGCTATCCGCACTAACGCTCAAGCCTTGGCAGGATTCAAAAACGGTATACAGACTTTTAACAATGAGGCCGCTCAGATTTATTATCAATGATTTTAACTTTTAACAGTCTTCATCATCTTTATGCCACCCCAAGAGACCAATGCTACTCCTAGCGCAATCAATAATCCGCCCAATAGCAGGCCTTCCGGTGGCGACTCCCCTTGCAAGAAGATAGCCACAGGGACACCCACCACGGCCCCAACTGCTCCTAATAAGCTCAATAGTACTGGGCCACCTGTTTTTTGTAATACAAACAGCAATAAAAACTGACCAGCGAAAATGCAGGCTTGTAGCACTATCAAGCCAATAGGTAATACTTCAGTAGTGGGAATAGCCAAAGTAAAAGTGGGCAGCACTGCAACTAAGCCAAGCATAATAGCCGCGGCTATCAGCATTCCAGGAGCAAGCGAGATAGGTGAAGCGTTATCAGGCCAACGCAAGCTACGATAAATATTACCAATAGCCAATAACACCGGCCCGCAAAGTGCTAGCAGAATCCAAAACACACTCGCTTCTGGCGCTGAAAATTTGCGCGCTGCCAATACTCCAGCCCCAGCTAACGCTGCTGCTACTCCAAGAGCTCGTAGCATGCTAAAACGCTCAAGGCGTATGGCGAGTGCTGCTAGATAAGTCAATAATGGCGGCAAAGAGATAATCAGCGCCACAAAGCTAGCGCCGACATGAGGAATGGCTGAGAAAAATATCAGATTGGAGCCAGCTACACTGACTAGTGCCGCAACTATATAATACTCAAAGCTACGCAAACTGGGCGCTAATAGCTCACTTCGCATATAAGCGACCATTGATAGGATAACGGCCGCGCCACTGATAGACCAAAACAGAAAAGCTAACGGCGTCAGACCAATTTCCACCGCATATTTCGCTAAGTTAGTGGAGACTCCTAATAGCGCTCCGCCAACTATTAGACAAGCTAAAGCGATTAACCAAGTGCTTTGCTCACGGACTATCGGCTGTTTAGAAGTCTGACTCATTGCTCATCCATAAGGCTAACAATATTTAATTTAATACCAATTTTAAATACTGACTACTTTTTAGCCGCCTCAATCTGCACCTTTAAAGTCAC
>CBETCF010000169.1:0-4764 GCA_965534785.1 uncultured Psychrobacter sp. | reverse complement strand
CAATCCAGATCAATCGCTAGCAAGCGCGCACAGTTTATGGTTGCCCGCTGAGCCAAACAACAGTGCCGATAATACTTTTATTGAGCAATTACCAAACCGTTTGAAAGGCAAGGTTTTACCTTTAGCAGCGCTTATTGCCAAGCCTGCTTTAGCGTTATGGCAGCAGTGTTATTTGTACGTTGATGATAATAAAGCCAGCAGCGAACAAATTGTAGAATTGACAGAGATTATAAAAGTACTACCGCCCTCGGCTTTGTTATTAACCAAAGACGGTTGGTTAATCAGCGATAAAGGCACCATAAATTTTAGTAAATTAGCTAAGCAAAAAGGTGAGCAGTATAACCGTCAATTCTTAACTCAGCGCTTACAGCAGAAGCAACGTTTAGCGCAGTTAGAAGACTTGCTCAATGACAGTGATAATCGAATTCAAACTTTGCAGCAAACGCTGAAACAGAGTCAACGCGACTATGATGCTATAAAAGTTAGCTTAGAGGAAAGTCGCGCCCAACATGAGCAGTTGACTGGCGATAAGTACAAGTGTCAGCAGCAATTGGCTACTGAGCAAGCGGATTTTGAGCGCTTGCAAGCGGATAAGCAGCGCTTAAATGCTGAAAAAACAAACCTTGAAAGTGAGCAGCAAGAGCTAGCTACAGAACAAAAGCTGCTTGATGAGGAACGCGCGCAAATTGAGGCAGACTTGCAAGTGCTTACCCCAAAAATTAGAGAGGTGAAAAATTGGCGTCAGCAGCTACAGAGTGAGCGTAACGAGCTAGAGCGTAACCGTCAGCTCAATGACAATGCTTGGCAAGGCTTGCAGTTACGTCTGCAAAAGAGTGAGATGCGGCTTGAGAATAGCGTAAATAGTCTAGCTCGTGCTATGGACTCTCATAATCAATCGTTGCAAAATGAGCAGTCATTGATAGCCAGTCGTGATAGCTATCAGCAGCAGCTACCGGAGTTGCAAGCTACTCTACAAAATATTCAAAGCAAGCGCGATGAGCAGCAAGCTGCACTAGCAGAGCGCGAAGAAGTGCTGATTGCGCTCAAAGCAGACTATAGCCAGCAGCAACTGGCGCTAGATGCGCTACAGGATGAATGGCAAACTCAGCAGGATAAGCGAGCTGAACAAGCTACTGCCTTAGCGCTGAGCGAGTCCAAGCTTACCGATGCTAAAGATAACGTGCAGAAGGCTTTGGATCATTATTATGATATTTTAAAAAAGAGTAATCAACAGCACTCTCAATCAAAAATAAGCGTTTCAAGTCTGCTAACTGATTTTATTACTCATGAGCGTAAAGTGCGCCTTGATAAAATCACTGAGCTACAGAATCAGGCTACTACTCTTGAGCAGCAACTGAGTAAAATAGGCGCGGTTAATTTGGCTGCAGTAGCTGAACTTAGCGAGGTCAACGAACGTTTAGAGCCGCTAGCACAGCAAACCGAAGATATTGCCGCTAGCATGGAGACTTTAAGCGCTGCTATTGCCTCGATCGATGAGACCACTAAGACGCTGTTTATGCAAACTTTAGAGTCGGTCAATATCGAATTATCCAAATTGTTTGCTAAAGTATTTGGCGGTGGTCAAGCCAGTCTAACGCTAAATACTGATGATCTTTATAGCGACACAGATGCCAATGCTAGTTCTAACAAATCAGAACACTGGCGAGCAGGCTTGACCTTAATGGCGCAGCCTAAAGGTAAGCGCAATAGTCGTTTAGCAGTACTCTCTGGCGGTGAGAAAACTTTGACCGCGCTGAGTTTGATTTTTGCGATATTTAAGCAACATCCAGCGCCCTTTTGTGTGCTTGATGAAGTCGATGCGCCGCTTGACGATGCTAACGTAGCGCGTTTTACTAGCTTGATTCACGAGTTAGCTGATGACTTGCAATTTATCTTTATTAGTCATAATAAATTATCGATGCAAATTGCTGATGAGCTCAAAGGCATTACCATGCCAACTGCTGGCATCTCAACTTTAGTGAGTGTTTCCCTAGAAGATGCAGAAAAATATATTGAAAGTTAAGTGGTAATATTAAATGCGCATGCAGTTGACATTGCTAACTAAAGTAAGCAAACCAACTATTAGTAAACAAAGTTGATTATTTAAGGTAAAATTAAAAGAGTTATGATTTTTACATAGTGTTTATTCGCTATATTTATCCAAAGTATAGCAAGTCAGACTAGCTATAAAGACGTGTCAAACCATTACAGTATGATGACGCTTTATGATAGCCGTGCTAGACTATTGCCATTTAGGCTACTGACTATTTTTATTTATAACCTCACTTCTAGGGTTAATCTCATCGTTGCTTTTACTGTTACTAGGATGTACTTCTCATGACCGCTATTCAGTTTGTATTAATTGCCATTGCTGCTTTGATCGTCTTAGCAGGACTGTATATGGTCATTCGTAGCTTTAAGCGTCGCCAGAACACCGAGGCGGCAATCGTTAATTATGATAAGAATGGTATTCCTATTATTCCGCGCCATGAGCGTAATGTCGTTGACGAACCAGATTTCGATGATACTGTCGCAGGCGAGACCACTATTGCACCTGACAGAGAGTATCTAAACGCTGTCGTAGAAGATGAACCACTGACCCAAAGTCATACTCAAATTGATCCGCATTTGACTCAACATCATGACGAGACGGCCAATACTTTTGACAACGAAGCCAATTCTGATTATGCACGCTGGCAGCAAGAACAACAGCATGCTGACGATAACGAGTTTTCTCAGTTAGCAAAAGAGCAGCATAGTGAGGCAGCGGGCGAGCAAGAGTTTGATGCTTTTTCAAGTCTAGTATCAGCTACTGATAGTCTGATGCCAGTCATTGATACTGCTGAAGAGCCGAGCTTCACTGATAATAGTCCTGTCCTTGATCAGCATTTATTGACGCCCATTGATGAGGCGCAAAATGGCCCATTAATCAACGCCAAAGATAATATCAACATTACCATTTTACCGCAGCCAACTCGTGACCGTCAGCATGCGATCATTCGTGGCGCTGATTTATTGAAGTTAGTAGATAAGTATGGTTTGCGTTTTGGGGCGATGAATATGTTCCATCGCTATGAGCAAAAAGATGGCACCGGTATGCTTTGGTTCAGCATGATGGGTATTACTGACAATGGTATCGCACCTTTTGATCCGCATAGCGTGGCCACCAATGTTTATAGTGGCATAGTGCTATTTTTATCACTGCCACATCCGCAAGCCGTTCGTAGTTTCGATAGTATGATGAGTATTGCTTATATGATGGCGAGTGATTTGGAAGCGATCATGTTAGATGAAAGTAATGAACCGATCACTCCTGATTATAAGCAGCAACTGCGCAATCAAGTTCGCGATTACGCAGGTTAAAATAGCAAAACAACTAATCATCTAGCGCCGTTTTTATTTGATAAAAGCGGCGTTTTTTTATGCTAGTCTTTCGTGTAAATCGACCCTCAAGTTGTTATCATAGTTGCTATTATAAATTGATAGACAATTACTATAGACACCGACTATGACAAATTCAGAGAACACTAATAACCATAAAAATAATCCTACCAGTGATAGCCTTATTATCGCGAAAATGCGCACGCTCATTGAAGCGCTGAAATCTCATAATAATGCTTACTATGTGCTCGATAGTCCGATAATAGAGGATAGCGAATACGATCAGTTGCGGCGGTCTTTACTCGAATTAGAGGAGCAATATCCAGATCTCATTCAGCCCGATAGCCCGATCAATCAAGTGGGCGATGTACCGCTTTCCGCTTTTACCCAAGTCAGCCATGATTTGCCTATGTTATCGCTTGGCAATGTCTTTGATTATGATGATTTACATAACTTTATGCGTAGGGTCAATGATCGCCTCAATGTAGCGCAAAAAAATCCAGAGTACGAAGTAGAGTTAAAGCTCGATGGCTTAGCGGTCTCATTAAAATATCAACAGGGTAAGTTTGTGCAAGCGGTCACTCGTGGCGATGGGCAAACGGGTGAGGACATAACGCAAAATGTTAAGACTATTCGTAATCTACCGTTATGGCTAGCCGCTGCTGCTGATATCGAATTACTAGAGGTACGCGGTGAAGTGCTGATGCCAAAAGCGGGTTTTGAGCGTCTCAATCGTTTGGCAGAAGCTAACGAAGAAAAGACCTTTGCCAATCCACGTAATGCTGCTGCTGGAAGTTTACGTCAACTTGATCCAAGCGTCGCTGCCAGTCGTCCGCTCGCTTTTTATGCTTATTCGGTCAACCAAGGTTTGCCTGAACGTATTGAAACGCAGTCAGCGGCGTTAGCTTGGCTTGGTGATATTGGCTTCACTGTCAGCACCGTGCGAGTGGTAAAAAACCCACGCGAAACCCAAGAGTACTATGAGTCAGTAATTGAAAAGCGTGCAAAGCTGCCGTTTGAGATTGACGGCACCGTTATCAAAGTCAATAACTTAGCGTTGCAGCAGCAATTAGGCTTCCTTTCGCGTGAACCGCGCTGGGCAACCGCCTATAAATTCCCTGCCGAAACCGTAATGACGCGCTTAAATGATATCGAATGGCAAGTCGGACGTACCGGACAAATTACTCCCGTTGGCAAACTAGAGCCCGTCAAAGTCGGTGGCGTTACCGTTAGTAATGTCACCTTGCACAACTTTGGCGAGATTCAACGCTTAGATGTCCGAGCTGGCGATATGGTCAGCGTGCATAGAGCAGGAGATGTCATCCCTAAAGTGACTCGCGTTTGGCAGGATCAACGTCCTGAAGATTCTAAGCCTGCTCAGCT
>CBETCF010000168.1:0-4802 GCA_965534785.1 uncultured Psychrobacter sp. | reverse complement strand
AAAGGAAAAACGATGACGACTTTATCGCAATCTAGCTGTGAAGCCTGCCGTGTTGGTGCTCCTAGCGTCAGTACCAGTGAAGCGCAAAAGCTATTACTACAAATTTCTGACTGGTCATTGATAGAGGTGGGTGGCATCAAGCAATTACAGCGGCAATATAAATTTAGTAACTTTATTAAAGCTATGGCTTTTGCTAATCAGGTGGCAGAGGTTGCAGAACAACAGGATCATCACCCTGCTATCTTGGTCGAGTGGGGCAAAGCTACGGTGACATGGTGGTCGCACAGTATTAACGGTCTGCATCGCAATGACTTTGTAATGGCAGCAAAAACAGATGATTTACTGACTAAATAATCCCTAAAGCTTAATAGCGCCCATAATGAGGCTAGCAATAATAGCCGCAACTCATTAAACTTGTCATTCTAAAATCCAACTCAATAGCTACTCTCTAGCCAATAATTATTGGCTAGCAAAGGATGTGTGATGCCACCAAAAACCCTAACTCAAATATCAACACAGTTGGCTTTTATGATCTCCGCCATCGTCATCGCTATCATGGGCGTCACCATGATAGGTTTTGGCTGGGTGCCGCATTTATCTTTGCTACTCGCTATCTGTGTACTATTAGCCATTGGCCTATTCAAAGGTTTAAGCTTCGCTGATATGCAAGCGCAAATGGCGTCAGGGGTCATGAGTGGTATCGGAGCCATTTATTTATTCTTCTTTATTGGCTTGATGGTCGCCGCTTTGATGATGTCGGGGGCCATACCGACTTTGATGTACTACGGCTTTGAGCTGATATCGCCGGAGTTTTATTATATCTCCGCCTTTATTTTGACCTCAATTATTGGTATTGCCTTGGGTAGCAGCTTGACTACGGCGGCCACTTTAGGAGTGGCGTTCATTGGTATGAGTCATGCTTTTGATGCCAATGTGGCTATTGCAGCAGGGGCTGTGGTGTCAGGGGCGTTCTTTGGCGATAAGATGTCGCCCTTGTCGGATACTTGTACTATTGCCTCCTCAGTGGTCGGCATTGATTTGTTTGAGCACATCCGTAATATGATGTATACCACCGTACCGGCATGGCTATTGACGGTCATTCTATTTTGGTTTTTATCTGGAGATACGGTTGGCTCAAACTTAAGTCAAGTGACCTTGTTACAAGCGCAGTTGATCGAAAGTGGTCTCGTACATAATTATGCAGTATTACCCTTCATCGTATTAGTCGGCTTAGCGGTTTTCCGGGTCAATGCTATCTATACCATTATTTGCACTATTATCGCGGCTTTGATTATTACTTATATACATAGCTCACCGAGCTTTGGCGCATTGGGCGGTTATCTGTTTGGCGGTTATGCTCCTGCTGAATCGTTAGAGTTAGGAGAAGTGGGCGGCATGCTATCGCGTGGCGGTGTGCAAAGTATGTTCTTTACTCAAATGATTGTGATATTGGCGCTAAGTCTTGGCGGCTTACTGACCGCACTAGGTATCTTGCCAGCTCTATTATCAGGATTAAAAGACTCTTTAACCTCATCAGGACGCGCCATATTTGCAGCTGCCATGTCGGCACTTAGTATTAACGTGCTCATCGGTGAGCAGTATTTGAGTATTTTAATTTCAGGGACTTCCTTTCGCTCAACCTTTGAGCGCTTAAATTTGCATCCCAAAAACCTCTCTCGCACTATCGAAGATGCCGGCACCGTGATTAACCCGCTAGTGCCTTGGAGTGTCTGCGGCGTGTTTATTAGTCAAGCGCTAGGTGTACCCGTAATCGATTACTTACCTTACGCCTTTTTCTGTTACCTATCGTTATTATTAACGCTAATATTTGGCTTTACTGGCATTACTATTAGTCCTGCCAATACGGTAGTGGCTAAAGAAAAGGTAGCTTAATTAACTCTTGTTTATCGTTCAGTAGCATAAAAACTACCATGTTAATATATGTTATCGTATATTGATGGTGGTCATTTATTTATGCTAGTTTAAAAGCAATTAGCACTTAATAGAGTGAGCTTTAATAACGACAATAGGAGACAGCGATGCTGTTTGAGACGATAAAAACACCGGGGCTATCACACCTCTCATACTTACTCGGCTCCAATGGTCAGGCAGCGGTGATTGATCCGCGCCGCGACTGTGATATTTATGTTGAAAAAGCGCGAGCGGCAGGGCTTAAGATTACCCATATATTTGAAACGCATCGCAATGAGGATCTGGTCTCTGGTGCGCCAATGTTAGCGGCGCTTACTGGGGCGAACGTTTATCATGGGCCAAATCCAGAGCAGCCTGTCGTCTATGCGCAGACAGCACGTGATGGAGATAGTTTCGCTATCGGTCAGCTTGAGATAAAAGTACTAGAGACACCCGGGCATACTTTTGATCATTTGGCTTATGCCATACATGACACCGCATATCCGGAACGAGCGGTTGGGGTATTTACCGGTGATGCACTGTTCGTAGGTGATGTGGGTCGCACCGACTTTTATCCAGATCAGCGCGAAGAAGTCGCCGGACTACTTTATGATTCGCTACAAAAAATATTAGCCCTTGGCGATCAGGCGATGATTTATCCTGCCCATGGCGCCGGTTCGGTCTGTGGATCGGGTATGGCAGATCGTGAGTTTTCGAGCGTCGGTCACGAAAGACTGAATAATCCTAGATTACAGATTGAAAGCCGAGATAAATTTATTGCCACGAAGATTAGCGAAAATCATTATCAGCCACCTTATTTTAGGCTAATGGAGCGACTAAATATGGAAGGCGGCGAGCCTGCTCCCGTTATTATGAGGCCGCCTAATCTGACTCTTGAGCAACTGCATAACTGTAATGCCGATCACCTAATAGATATTCGTGAGCCACTGTCTTATGCTTCTGGTCATTTACCTGGATCGATGAGCCTCCCTGTCGGTATGATTCCTTCCTTCGCAGGTTGGTTCATTGGTGAGGGCGAGAGTGTCGCGCTGATAGCAGATGACGAGGAGCAATTAGCTATGGCGATGGCGCATCTAGTGAGGATTGCTTTAGATGATATCGTCGGTGGTTATGTCGGCATCGTGTCAGCGGCAAAAAAAGGCGAGAGTATAGAGCAGACACCAATGATAGCTACTGATATAGTTAAATCACGCCTCGAAGGTGATAGCGATAGCAGCAATGATGATTGGATATTACTAGATGTTCGTGATGCCGATGAACGCGCCGAGGCGGCTATAGAAGGCTCCGAGCATATTTATGTCGGTCATCTCAATGAGCAGTGGCGCGAGCTGGACAAAAATCGTCATTATACTTTGATGTGTGCTAGCGGCGAGCGTGCAACGGTAGCGGCAGGGTGGCTAGCAAGCCAAGGCTTTAAGCACCTTGATATTTACTTAGGTGGTATTAGCGCTTGGCAAGCACAAGTGAAGAAGTAACTATAGTCATTTTCAAAGTCAAACTACCATAGCTAATATCAAACGCACCGCTGCTACAAAATAAATTATTTAGTCAATTCGATAGTACCGTTAGCCGTTACAGAAACGGTGCTATTGCCAGATTCAAAGTTTTGGCTAGGCACTGAAGATTCCACACTAGCCGAGCGCATAGTGCTATACATGGGACGTGGATAGTTTTCATTGCCAGTATTAAGGTTGACGGTTACCACGCGATAGCCGCGAGCATCCCAAGCGCGAGTCAGTCTTTTAGCTTGCTGCTGAAAAGCGCGAGAAGCTTCAGTCATGAGTTTTTGCTCAAGCGCGTCTTTTTTGATCTCTGAGACGCCAAAGGTTAGATTATTCATGACCAAGGTTTCTTGTAAATCGGCGATAAGCTGGCTAGTGGCAGTAAAGTCAGTACTTTTGATATCGATATTAGCTTGTCCGGTCCAACCGATAATTTTATCATTCTTATCATAGCGCGGATAAGTGCTTTGCTGCCCCGTACTAACGGTAACCGTAGGGTAGCGCTTAGCAATAGCTAAGGCTTTATTGATTGAGGTATTAAGAGTAGTCGCTAGGGTTTTTGAATCGGCAGCTTGCGCCTTTTTATAAAGGCTAGCTCGCACTTCGTCATTGGCAATCTCTTCTTTGACTTGCGTCTGAAAGCTGAGCTGATCGTAGCCTGTTGGCTCGGCATGAGCGCTGCCCATCATGGCCGTTAATAGAAAAGCGCTACTGGCAGCCACTGCGGCTTTACTGATTAGAGTATTTTTCATTATTATCTCCTAAGTGAATAGCTTTTATAATTGAAAGTCTTTTAAGGTTTCATTAACATAGCAAATTTTATAATAAATAATATGAGTATTTTGTCACTAAGTTACTGGTTTATAGCTAGTTAAAATTAAGATTAGGGCTCAAAGCAAAGATTAAGGCGATAGGGGTTGTAAAATAGATAAAAGTAAGTATAATTTGCAACTGGTGGCTCCATTGGTAGCCTCGCAACATTGTTCTATGAACCCCGCCAGGACCGGAAGGTAGCAACGGTATTAGATTCATTGTGTGCCGAGGATGTGCTGATGGAGTCGCTTTTTTTTGTCTAAAAATAGCCGTATGATTAATGCAGCCCTTATTAGTAAAGGGTTTTTTTTGGTCAAAATTTTGTGGTAGCCTTGCATACTGCTAGTTTAAACGCTACGATATTCAGTCTAAATAAGTAGGATAGTTCCTCTAAATGAATGATACCCAACAGCCTTTATTATCTGCTGAGCAGCGACAGCGCTTAGAGATTTTTGCTCGTCAGCAGCAAGCTCAGCAGCGGCAGATTTTGGCGATGATGGGTATTGGCCAATGGGTACGCCCAGACTCACCTACGCTCAAAATTAGTGATATTAG
>CBETCF010000167.1:0-4843 GCA_965534785.1 uncultured Psychrobacter sp. | reverse complement strand
AATTGGAATTTTATAACTTATCTTCTTTAATAGCGTAAATACCTGGCAGGTGACGCAAATAACCATGAAAATCCATACCACAGCCATAGACATAGCGATCAGCAACATTGATACCTACAAAATCAACATCAAAATCAGCAATTTTGCGATCATGTTCTTTGTTCAATAACACACAAGACTCAATAGATAAGGGTTTTTCTTTGCCTAATTCTTCAACGATGGCTTTTAGAGTAATGCCTTCATCAAAAATATCATCGATCAATAATACATGTTCACCTTCGATACTGACGTCAGGCTTAAACTTCCAATCAAGATCATTAGTTCCTTCATTACCACGGTAACGCGAAGCATGAATGTAATGCATGCGGTGATAGAAAGTTAGATGAGTCAAGAGTTGTCCGGCTGGAATAAGACCACCGTTCATCACTACCATTACGATAGGGTTCAGACCAACATAATGTAGGTTAAGCTGTGCGGCAAGACGCTCATAGGCAGCAGCAACTTCTATACTGCTGATTAGGCACTCTGAGTTACGCAGGGTTTGTTCAATCTCTTGATTGCTGATTTGAGTCATAGTAGGTTGCGCCTTTGGTAAAAGTGCCACATATTTTAGCAAGTTTTGATGAATTTGCCTAATTTCAAAAGGCTATTAAGTAAAGATTGTTTGAATTATAAGCGGCTAATCGGCTTTTTCCACAATAAAGGGGCGGTAATAGTTAGCCAAGCGGTTCAACGAGTCAATAGGTAGGTCTGGTAATAGCTTGTTAAGAGCCATACTCATACCTTTATCGATAGCGGCTTTGGCAACGGGTACTGATTTGCGTTTAATTAGCCCAAGCTTTAGCGTTTCAGCATAACGAGTAATAAAGTGAGTCAAGGTCTCCTCATTCATAGTCTCTAATGCTAATTTAAACTTGCTCATATCTACGTCATCAGGAGTCACTGCCGCAAAACCTTCAACTATTTTTTGGGCTGCGTCCTCTGAGAGCTTAAAGCCAATACGGCTTAATCCTTCATTATCAGTAAAAGTGGCTCTATCTCGCAAAAAATGAAAGCTTGGCAACACTTCTTCATTGTTCTCTTTGCCTAATAGAATGTTGAGTAGGGTATCCGCGGAGCGTTCAATAGTGCCAACGATTTTGCGCATAGAAGCCTGACGCTCAGGATTAGGAATAATTTCAACCAAACCTACTAGTAGATTATCGATTAAATCCCGAGCCGTTTTATGAGTAAGCGCATCACGATGAGGGTAATACTCAACGTATTCGTCTGAAGCTACTGCTTGTGCCGCTTCTTCAATAAGCTTTTTTAATTCATCTGAAGGAACAAATCCAAAATAATATGCCATTTTTTTACCTTGAGGTTTTATTAATAAAGTAGTTTGAAGGAGTATTTTAAATTAAAATTGTTGTCATACGAAATAAACTAATGAACGTGACGTTCTTTTATTATGATAGGGACTCAGTTGCTAGGTCTGTAAGTTACTAGGTTATGTTGAATCTGAAGATTATAATTGACCAGTGCAATGATATAAGGCGATACTACAACACTTGTAGGATAAATAGTAGCGGTTACTAATAACCCTACCAGCATTTTCATTTTTCAAATGTATTATTTGGCGTGAGAGTAGCCGTTTTAGGCTTAGGCAAGGAGAGAAAACATGCAAGGAGAAATAGAATGAATAGTGCTATCGTATTAGCAGTTGGTGTCGCTTTGATGCTGTGTGGCTATGCTTTTTACTCAAAGTTTATAGCTAGCAAAATCTTAGGATTAGATAACAGTCTACCGACCCCTGCGCATACCATGAAGGATGGGGTCGATTATGTCCCTACTAATAAATACGTTTTGTGGGGCCATCATTTCACCTCAGTAGCGGGAGCCGCACCTATTATTGGCCCTGCGATTGCGGTCATTTGGGGTTGGTTACCAGCAGTGATTTGGGTGGTCTTTGGGACCATCTTTATGGCAGGTGTACATGATATGTCTGCCATTTGGGCTAGTATGCGTAACCGTGGTCAGTCTATCGGCTCTATCGCCGGTACCGTCATGGGTACTCGCGTTCGTAGCTTGATGATGGTTGTTATCTTCCTGTTATTATTAATGGTCAATGCGGTATTTGGTGTAGCGATTGCTAACATGCTAATCAAGACACCATCGGCAGTATTGCCAGTCTGGGGCGCATTAGTCGTCGCCTTTATTATTGGTCAATGTATTTATCGCTACAATATGAGCCTAGTTTGGGTTTCTATCATTGGCGTAGTGGCTCTTTACGGGCTTATCTATCTAGGTCCGATGTTCCCAGTAGTGTTACCAGAGACCTTTTTGGGCCTACCTGATAATGCGGTTTGGATTCTTATTTTATTCGCTTATGCCGCAGTAGCGTCGCTATTACCCGTATGGATGTTATTGCAGCCTCGTGATTATATTAATGGCTTGCAGTTATTCGTCGGTTTAATTTTATTATATGCCGCTATCTTTATCTCAACTCCTAATATTGTCGCGCCGGCTATCAATACTGATTTGCCAATGAGTGCGCCTTCTATCATGCCTCTATTATTCGTGACCATTGCCTGTGGTGCTATTTCAGGGTTTCACGGCTTGGTAGCGACAGGGACCACTTCTAAGCAAATCGACAAAGAAGAAGATGCACGCTTTGTGGGTTATTTCGGCGCTTTAGGCGAGGGAATGCTAGCACTTGGTGCTATCTTGGCGGCGACTGCCGGTTTCGCTACTCTTGGTGATTGGCAAGCGGTTTATCAAAACTTTGGTGACGGCTCCATCGGTGCCTTTATCGATGGCGGTGCTACTATCTTAAGTAATGGTATCGGTATTGACATGGTGTTATCGCAGACGATGCTTACGGTGATGGCAGCCTTGTTCGCTGGTACCACTATGGATACCGGTGTGCGCTTGCAGCGTTATATCTTCCAAGAATTTGGAGAGTTTTATAACTTGCCAGTCTTGACTAAAGGATCAGTAGCTACTTTATTAGCGGTAGGAACTTGTCTATTACTAGCATTCGGTGCCGGCGGTATCGATGGTGCAGGTGGTATGATTATCTGGCCATTATTCGGTACTACTAACCAGTTGATGGCAGCGCTAACCTTGATGATCGTTACCGTTATTCTATTGCGTAAAGGTAAGCCCGTTTGGTACACCTTAGCGCCATTGTGCTTCTTACTAGTGATGACGTTATTTGCCTTGTTGATTCAGCTCAAAACTTTCTACAATGATGGTAACTGGCTATTGATTGTGATGGATTTAGTGATCCTGATTGCTTCAGTGCTAGTGACTTTTGAGAGTTTCTCAGTATTGCGCCGTGAATGGTCGGCGCATAAAGGTAAGAAAAACATCTAGTAGCTTTTTAAAATAGTAGTTTATAAAAAGCATAGTAATAAAAATAAAACGCTGGCAATTGCTGGCGTTTTTTTCATCCATTTTTTATTGAACAGACATGATGTATAGTAAGGAATGAAAGGCATGAGTTAGGTTAAAACCTCAGCCTATAATTTTATAAAAATGCTTGATGAAAGCACCATTAAGCTATTTAAAAGCAAGGTTGAATTATGAACAATATAAAAGTAGATCAATCATGGTGGCAAAAATTTTCTGCAGGACTCAATGAGTTCTATCATGCACCATATAGACAAACAATGGCTCGCGCGGCTCGTGATGAAGAAGATTTTTTTATGCTAATGATGTTTGCAGAGAGTCTCGGGATTGATAATCCTGCAAGCTTCTATACCTTGGAGTTGCAACCGTTATTTTTAGAGAATTTCCACGAGTGGCATACGCGTATGGGAATGGATAGATGTCCCTTTGATCATGTGGGCTGCTGTTAGTTATCATCATACAACAAAATATAATGAATGATTTATACCTTCAGCCCAATATTCATAATATTATTTTCCTAAAATAAACGATTTATACTAATAAATTATAGAGCCAAAACTCTGAGGTAAAATATGTCTTTACAGCCTTTAGGCAATTTAGTCACTCAATTGGTTAATCAGCCGATAATATTTGTTGGTGGTAAAGGTGGCGTGGGGAAAACGACTACAGCCGCCGCGCTTGCCAGCCAATATGCCAAGCAACAAAAGAAGACTTTGATAGTCTCAACCGACCCAGCACATAGTCTAGGTGATGTGCTCAATGCCAAGCTCAGTAATGAGAAGACTGCTATAACGCCTTATCTTGATGCGATTGAGCTGAACCCTGATATTATTGTAGATGCACACTTTGCGCAAGTTGAACGCACTATTATGGCCTATGCCAATCCTGATATGATGCCAAAAATTCGAGAGCATTTGCGACTATCAAAGTCCGCACCAGGCGCAGCGGAGGCGGCGATGCTCGAATCTATGTGTCAATATTTGGTAGCAGCTGCTGATGAAGGTTATGAGCATATTGTCTTTGATACCGCACCGACTGGGCATACGTTAAGATTATTGGTATTGCCTGAGATGATGGGAGCATGGACGGATGGATTATTAGCACAACAGCGACGTCAAGCCAAACTGCGTTCAGTGGCTACTCGCTTAGACAGTAGTAGCGATCATTCAAAAAACGTCGCTAATCCATTTGAAAAGCATAAACCAGATCGTTGGGAGCAAGCAGTATCGGTGTTAGAGAAGCGTAAAGAGTTATTCCGTCAGGCAGGAGCGCTGCTACATGATCGAGAGCAAACGGCTATCTTACTAGTGATGACTGCTGACGTCTTACCGTTAGCAGAGACCAAGCGAGCCGTAGAACAATTAGAAGAAAGTAAGCTCACGCCAGCGGCTATTGTCGTCAATCAGCTCATTACTCCTACCCAGACTGATAGCTTTTGGCAGCAGCGTGC
>CBETCF010000166.1:0-4888 GCA_965534785.1 uncultured Psychrobacter sp. | reverse complement strand
TAAGCCGGTATATGTGAATCTGGAGCATGAGTATCCAAGTCGAATAAGTCATTGCACTCAGGATAATAAGCGGCCACCGCATTAGCAGCGATATCCATCTCAGTTAAGATCAATGGGCCAAGCGTGCGCATCTGCTCATGACTATCCTGACGAGACACCATCACTTCATCGCCTTTTTTCCAACCCAAGCGACTTATCTCGTCAGGATGCATAAAGAGGACATCACGGCGCTCAGTCTGACGATAACGATCTTGATAGCCAAAAATCATGGTATTAAATTGATCATGACTACGCACACTAGTCAGCTGCCAAACTTGCTGTCCATTCTGAGCATTATGACTGTCGCTATCATAGTCACTGTTGGCCTGCAGATCATCATTGGCCTCAGCCATTTGCTCAGCAACGAAAGTAATGGGGTATTGCGGTACTTCAAACTGAGCTTTACCGCTATCGGTGTTCCAAACCCGATGACGGGCAGGATGATAGAGGTGAAAGCCGCGCTCGGCCTCGCGAACACGATGATTAAAGTTCTCAAAACCATCGATAGCTTGCGCCACATAATCACGAATGATATCGAAATCTTGACTCATCGCTTGCCAAGGAATAGTGCTATCAGTTAGCACGTGGGTAGCTATATCAGCGACAATTTGTACCTCAGACTTGATGTCATCGCTAATAGGCTTGAGATTACCTTGTGAGCGTGAGACCTGACACATAGAATCTTCGGTAGTGGCAAACTGCTCACCCTTAGAGGTGATAATCTTTTCAGTACGACTAATACAAGGTAAGATAATATTATTCTCGCCTGGATATAGCATAGTTTCATTAAGCTTAGTACCGACGAAGACGTTAAGCTCAGTGGTGGTTAGCGCTTGCTGAATAGCGCTCATATCGGGCGCGGCTACGGCGTAGTTACCGCCCATACTCATAAAGGTTTTCAGCTTACCTTCTATTAAGGCTCTTGCGCCGCTAACCACATCGAAACCATCTTCGCGAGGCATCGGACGCTCAAACACCCGCTCTAAACTATCAAGCAGTTTTTGCCCAGGGCGCTCATGCACCCCCATAGTGCGGTCACCCTGTACATTTGAATGTCCACGTACTGGTGACGCCCCTGCCCCATCAATGCCAATCATGCCCATTAATAATAATAAATTAGTAATCATCGCCACATTATCATCGCCTTGCACATGCTGAGTGATACCCATGCCCCAAGTGCAAATAGTCTTAGGACTATTTGCCACTTGCTTTGCCAAAGCGACAATATCTGCCTGCTTAATACCGCAGCCCAGTTCAATATCTGCCCAAGTCTGTTCAGTGAGCCACTGCTTTAGTGGCTCAAACCCTGAAGTGTGCTCAGCGATAAAGTCATTATTAATTTTATCGTTTTCGATTAGCCATTTGCCGATACCCGTCAATAATGCGGTATCACCACCGATCTGGATTTGAATGACATTATCAACCATATCATCGCTTTGGCCTGCCACCATATGCTTAGGCTTTTGCGGGTTTCTAAAGGCACTCAACCCTTGCTCACGCATTGGATTAATCGAGATAATCTTACAGCCTTGTTTATGCGCATGAGCTAGCATCTCTAGCATACGCGGATGGTTGGTCGCTGGATTTTGTCCAAACATTAAGATCAAGTTAGCTTGTTCAAAATCTTCAAGCTTTACCGTCGCTTTACCTACTCCTAGCTGCTTACCAAGCATGACGGAGGTCGGCTCATGGCACATGTTTGAGCAATCGGGTAAGTTATTAGTGCCATAGCAACGCACAAATAATTGGTATAAAAAAGCCGGCTCATTGGTGACCCGTCCAGAGGTATAAAACAAGGCTTCATCAGGCGAAGCTAGTTTGTTTAACTGTTCAGCGATGATTTCATAAGCGTCATTCCACGCGATAGGTAGATACTTATCTTGCTTGGCATCATAGCGCATTGGCTCTGATAAGCGCCCGCTGTGCTCAAGCTCATAGCCATTCCAACCTTGCAACTCAGTAACGGTATACCGCGCAAAAAACTTAGCATCAGCCTTAACAGACATAGTTTCGCTAGCGAGCACCTTTATCCCAGTCTCACAGACATCAAAAGTCTTATGCGATTTATGGTCCGGCCAAGCGCAGCCTGGACAATCAAAACCACCATTGGGCTGATTGCTCTGCAATACGCTGAGACTGCCACGCAAAAAAGACTTATAGTCCATCAGTTTACGGGTAGAGGCTATCAATGCCGGCCAACCAGCAGCAGGATGAGAATAAATAGGGATTTTTCGCATAGTAGACCTCATTGATAGATAACGTAAAGACGGATGTTGATGACTTTATCTTAGCATTACTTTTACGCAAGTAAACACGCCTATAATAAAAAGTAGCAAAACGACTAAAGCCTGTACCATGTTAATGACAATGATGGTCTAAAATACGCCCTTAATCATTGCACAACTAAAAAAGCTATTGAGCTATTAATAACTATATAAATAAACGTTCTGTTATTTGGCTCCCAAATAACAGAAAGATAGGCAAGTCTTCGCAGGCTTGCCTATCTTTATGGCTAATAACCTAGCATTCTAAAAACCTTAAACCATGCATATTTATCTATTGATAAAGCTAGTTCTCAATCAAATCAACTATCAAGATACTTATAATACTCACTATTTAAAGTAAGGATTTACTATGGCACCTTTCAACCGTTCACGCTTAGCTCTACTCACTGCTAGTATCAGTGCCGCCCTCGCCCTTAGTGCTTGCCAACCCGCTAACGAAGAAGTCGCTGCTACTGCAGAAATAAATGCTACTGAAAACGCAGCCGCTGAAACTACTGCAGACCCCCATGCTGGTCATGATATGGGCGGCGCAGCAATGAATGAAGCTATGGATGGTAGTGCTCCTAACACCGCTATGTATGAAGAATACAATGCTTCTATGAATAAGATGCATGGTGAAATGATGACCGGAATGGCTTATAACGATCCAGACTCTGCTTTTGCCCAAGGCATGTTAGGTCATCATATTGGCGCTGTAGATATGGCTGAGATTCAACTGAAATATGGCAAAGATCCAGAGATGCTAGAATTAGCGCAAGCCATTATTGACGCCCAAAAAGCTGAGATAGAGCAGATGCAAAAATGGTTGGACAGTCATCCCGATACCGCGGCACCAATGGCTGATACTGGTGCTATGCAACAAGCTTATGCTAAGGGTATGGATGCTATGCATGGCGAGATGACTCTAGGTATCGCTGACCCTAATCCTGATATGGCCTTTGCTCGCGGCATGTTGCCCCACCATGTAGGCGCGGTAGATATGGCTGAGGTGCAGCTACAGTATGGTAAAGACGCAGAGATGCTTCAGCTAGCGCAAGATATTATTGATGCTCAGCAGCCAGAGATTGAGCAAATGCGAAATTGGATTAGAGCCAATGGCGGTCAAGTTTCTAGTGCTTAATAAGCCTGAGGATTTAACAGCTATCAACGCCAAAGTTCATAAAAGCATAAGGTATAACTATGTCCGTTAATAATAAAAAGATACTAATCGCTGGCGGTGGTATCTCAGGTCTGACCGCTGCTTTTGAGCTGTCCGAAGATTCAAACTTAGATATCACTATTGTAGAATCACGTGATAGCTGCGGCGGTAAGATGACAGGCTACTTCAATAGCACTGAGCAGCGTTTTGAAGAGCATTCTATCCGCGCCTTAAGCTCGACCTATTTCTCTTTATTTAACCTCTTTGACCGAGCTAACTTGCTGCATATGCTAACCCCAGTCGATGATTACCAGTTTTATCAAAGTGGCAATAATGCGCTTGATAATAGTAATACATCCAGTGAAAATAGCGGTAATAGAGTAGCCATCGATAGACGAGCTGCGCTAGATTTGGCTACTATTGAATCGATGATAAAGACCTTTAATTTAAACAAAAAAGACATGCTGCAACTGGTGCAACGTATCGTCCATCACGTTAATGCTAGCGATGAAGAACGGGCTGCTATGTCCTTTCAAAAAGCGGGCGATATTATCGGTATCGATGATTTTGATGAGCATACTAAGCGTTTTATTACCAATTGGTTCGGGATTCTAACGGGCGCTAGAATGCACAGTAAGGCGGTCGATATTATGGACAGCTTTGTCCTGATGTTCTTACCGATGGTAGACGCGCCGGTTTTGCCAAAAGGCACGTCTTCCAAATCCTATTGTTTTAATCGTCCAACCTCCGAGGTGATTGAGGCTTTAGTTACTGAGCTAAAAAAGCGTGGGGTAAAAGTTATTACTCAAGCTCGACTAATAAATATGCACCATCATGATAATGGCCAAGTGAGCATTGATGTTAAAGCTAATAATGAAGTCAGCGATAATATCGACAGTCAGCAAATAGATGATTTACAACAACAGCGTTTTGATGCCGCAGTAATGGCACTACCCCATGAGGTATTATGGAAGATAGGACTGATGCCGCAAGTCAAAAAACCGTTCAACGATGAGTGGTCGTTTGGTACGCAGTATCCTTTAGCTGAAGTACCCGAAGCTTTTAAGCCATTTTTAAGCAAATCCTATAACCTTTGTTTCGATGCACCTTGGAATATCGTCTTTCAGGTTCAGCACCGTGACGGCTTTTGGCAAGATGTAGAATTCCCTGACAGCTTCGATTACAACTTGTCGGCGACTTGTAGCTCTCCATTTAATAAAGGTTCCTTATTTGGTAAGCGCTTTATGGAATGTACGCCTGAAGAAGCTAAGGAAGAGATACTTTATCAGTTAGGTATTACCGATGATGCTGAGCGTAAAAGCATTGCAAAAGGTGGCACCATCGATGCTATCAATCTGCGTTACACCGAAGATTGGCAAGCCTACGCTGATATTGAAACGGCGGAGATGGGTATCTTGCAGGATAA
>CBETCF010000165.1:0-4943 GCA_965534785.1 uncultured Psychrobacter sp. | reverse complement strand
TAAGCAGGAGGTAGACCCTCATAAGCCTTTTCTAACAAATCTTTTAGCTCCTTATAATTATAGTCACGCGGATTATAATAAGGACTATCACAAACCATTTGTGCGACTTCAGCCGGGCCCTCTTTAGGTAAGCCAATATCTTTTAGTGCCATCTTAATGCCCAAAGATTGATTAAGACGGTAAATCGCTAACCCTAACGATTCACGGCTATCCACTTCTAAAGCCATGGCAAGTTTATCCATTGCCTCAGTATCAGCGTGACGATTATAGTGTACTGAGTATGCAAGCGTAATAGCATGCGCTTGAGCATGGGGTAGATTATAACTGCCGCCTAAGGTATGACAAATCTTATGATGAATAGCCATGCCTACTGAACCCAAACAAACTCCTGCCAGCCAAGCGCCATAGCTAGCTTTTTGTCGTGCGGAGATATTGCTAATATCTTTGACGATTATAGGTAAGGCAGACTTTAGCTCTTTGATAGACTCAATGGCCATCAGACTAATAATTGGGTTTTTATCCTCTGCATATAAGGCTTCTATAGCATGCGCCATAGCATTCATACCTGAACAAGCTGATATTTGCGCGGGTAAGCTTAAACTCAGCTCCGGATCGTAAATCACTACCTTCGGCAGTACACAATTATCTTTACCCGTAGTTTTGAGATGGTTCTCAGTCATACCGTAGATAGTTGTCATTTCACTACCAGCATAAGTGGTCGGTATAGCGACTATCGGTAAATACGTCTTTAAAGCAATGGCTTTGGCAAGTCCAATAGTAGAGCCACCGCCTAAAGCAACACAGCAATCCACTTCATTTAGTTGAACAAATTCAACTGCTTGGTCTGCCACTGCTATTGGAACGTGCATAACCGCATGAGGATAGACGCCAATAGATATATCCCCTAGTTTTTTTGATAACTCTTGACCTGCTTTTTCTTGACCGGCCGTGGTAATTACTAACACCCTTCGATAGCCCTGTTCGAGCAAAATATCTTGCACTTGAGCGGATTTACCTAAACCAAAAAAAACCTCAACGGGCAAAGCTTTATAGTGAAAATCCTGCATTTTTCTTCCTTAGTAATTAGCCTTACTAAAATTAAGAGTTAACATAGACAGCCCTTTTTAAATCTCTTCACGTTGATAGACAAACCCTTCTTCCTCATAAATCTGATACGTTACTTCTAATAAAGTCTTTAGTAGCTCTGAGTTATCGAAATGTCTAACATTCATAATAACAGGTGAAGTCAGCAGTCCGTCTTCGAATGGAATATAACCGATCTCCTTACCTCGCAAGTTTTCAAGGGCTCTAGGTACAATAGTTACCCCTTCTCCAGCAGCTACTAGACCTAAAGCTACATGCAATTCGCTAACCTCTGAAAAAGAGCTTGGCTCAATATTACGCTCTTCAAACAAACCTAAAACAAAATCAATAAAACTAGGTCTCGGTGCTTTTGGATATAACAATAAATTTTCATGGGTTAAATCAGCAATAGTTATGCTACTACGTTTTTGCTGCATAATTTGATGGTCTGTAGGCACGGCAACTACCAAGCTCTCTTCTCTGAGCAAAATACGCCTAACCGAAGCATCTTCAAACAGCAATCTACCAAACCCTACATCTATCTTGCCATTAGTAAGCGCTTGCGTCTGTTGCCAAGAATTCAGTTCGTGTAGCTTAATTTCAATATTAGGATGTACTTTACGAAAGCGTGAAATAACTCTCGGTAAAGTCCCATATAGAATTGAAGCGACAAACCCTATCGACAAAGAGCCATCAAAGATGCCTTTACGCATGGTCATAGCTCGCAGATTATCAGATTTTTTTAAAATATGTATAGCATGTTCATAAAAGAAAACTCCTGCCTCAGTCAACTTAAGAGGCCGCTGATTTCTATCTATTAACACCACACCCATCTCTTCTTCTAGCTGTTTTATCTGACGGCTAAGCGGTGGTTGGGAGATAAAAAGACGCTCAGCAGCTTTACTGAAGCTTTTTTCTTCGGCCACTGCAGCAAAGTAACGCAAATGTCTGAGTTCCATGTCCTACCTTCCCTATTAGTATCCTAGCAAAATCAATACAAGCTCATTGCAAACGTTTTTTAGTCAATTGTATAAACCTTCATTACTCATCATACTATACCTAAAAGGTATCAAAGGTGATTAAATAAGGTCTTAGACAAGCCAAGGTATAAAACCTATATTAAATAATAAGCATAGGGAACTAATGACCAAAGGGTAAGGATAAATATGATTCGTTCAATTACTACATTACTGGTTCCAATACCAACTATCCGAGAGCATAAGTTGGCCTGTACGGTAATGAGAGAGCAAACTCTGGTGTTAGTTCATATTCAAACAGCAGATGGTTTTGAAGGTTGGGGCGAAGCGACAACTATTGGCGGGCTTAACTATGCAGAAGAGAGTCCGCATAGTATCAAGACCAATATAGATACCTACTTTACCCCATTGCTACTAAAAGAAGCCCCTACTTCTACTGCCAAAGCTATGCAGTTACTGAACAAGCATATCAGCGGTAATCGCTTTGCAAAATGCGCTATTGAAACGGCATTACTCGATATCGAAGGCAAACGTCTTGGTATACCAGTTAGCGAATTATTGGGCGGCCGTGTACGTGATGAGCTTGAAGTGGCATGGACACTTGCTAGTGGTAATACTGACAAAGATATCAGTGAAGCTAAGCTAATGATCGAACAAAAAAAGCATCGGATATTTAAGTTAAAAATCGGTAGTAATCCTATTGATGAAGATATTGCTCATGTACTAGCTATCAAGCAAGCCCTACCAGAGTATCGTATCACAGTCGATGTCAATCAAGCATGGACTGAGCTTGAGGCTATGAGAGCTATCAAGCGCCTACAAGCTGGCGGAGTAGACTTAATCGAACAGCCGATCTCTATGCGTAATCAAGCTGGACTTAAACGTTTGAAAGAGTATTTTGAAGTACCCATCATGGCAGATGAAATCGTTCAGGATCCGCAAAATGCTTTTCGTTTAGCGGCTGATCATTGCGCCGATGTTTTTGCGGTCAAAATCAACCAAGCTGGCGGACTAAAAGCGGCTTGTCTTATCGGACAAATAGCGCAGCTTGCAGGAATAGAGTTATACGGCGGTACGATGTTAGAGGGCCCTATTGGCACTGCAGCATCGGCTCAGGTATTTTCCACTTATTCTAGTTTAACTTTTGATACCGAACTGTTTGGGCCTTTATTACTTACCGAAGATATTTTAGCTCGTCCGCTTGATTACAACAATTACGGACTTACTGTGCCAACAGGTCCTGGACTAGGTATCGAGGTTGATAAAGATAAAGTCTATCACTATGCAGAACTTAGTCTCTTACCCTCAGCAAATACAAGCTCTCAACAACACTTTGCTACTGAAAAAAATTAATGTCGAATCAAATTATTTACTACCTCAATCTAATAAGGAAATACTAATGCTATATCACGTACGAATGGATGTCTTAATACCGAATGATATGGATGCCGATAAAGTAGCAGAGCTTAAAGCGACTGAAAAAGCCTTATCACAGAAACTGCAAGAGCAAGGAAAGTGGCGTCATATTTGGCGATTGGCTGGCGAGTATTCTAATTTCAGCATCTTCGATGTTGAGAGTAATGAAGAGCTACACGATATTATGATGTCGCTGCCTCTTTATCCTTATATGAAAGTTGAGGTAACGCCATTATTGCGCCACCCCTCCTCCGTACGTAGTGATGATAGCTAAATTAACTTTATAAATTCAAAATTAAACTAGCCTTTAACTTTTAACCATTGAGTAAGGTTGCTCAATTCTAGCTCCAATAAACACCAGATTTTTACACAGTCCTCAACAAGGAGAGAGACATGGAACACAAGCAAATAGAAGCATTAGCTGAAAAATTCATCAAAGGTAAAATCGACTTTCCTGAGAAAGTTAATCCACGCGTCCAAGAGATTACTCTACGCATCGTTACCGATTTGATGAAAACCATTAACGACTTGCACATCACTGCTGATGAGTACTGGAGTGGTGTGTCATACATCGGCGACTTAGGCAAAGAAGCTGGCCTCTTATCACCAGGCTTAGGTTTTGATCACTTTATGGACCTGATGATCGAAGAAGATATGAAAGCGGCAGGTCTTGAAGGTGGCACCATACGCACTATTGAAGGTCCGTTATATGTCGCTGGCGCCCCAGAAGAACATGGCTTTGCTCGGCTTGATGATGGCACCGAAGACGAAGAATGCACCGTCTTATTTATGCAAGGGGTCGTCTACGACGAAGATGGCAACCCTGTACCGAATGCTAAAGTTGAAGCGTGGCATGCTAACAGTTTAGGTAATTACTCTTTCTTCGATGAGTCACAATCGGACTTTAATTTACGCCGGACTATCATCACTGATGAAAATGGTCGTTATGCCTTCCGTAGTATCGTCCCTCTGGGCTATTCAGTGCCACCAGGCGGTATGACTGATAAAGTCTTAAGTGCTTTAGGACGTCATGGTCATCGCCCAGCTCATGTACATTTCTTCGCCAGCGCTGATGGTATGCGTAAGCTAACCACGCAGATCAATATCGATGGTGATGAGTATCTATGGGATGACTTTGCTTTTGCCAGTCGCGAGGGTTTAGTGCCAGAAGTTACTATGGTCGAAGATGCTGACAAGCTGAAAGAAAAAGGCTTAGATAAGCCATATGCCTCAATCGACTTTGACTTTCATCTATTGAAAGATAGCAAAGCTGACGTGCAAGGTAGCGAAGTCGAACGTCGCCGTGTACAAGGCTAGATAGTGCTCTATATGAACCCTTAACTTCTTTAAACGTTCATATTATAAATCACTTTTAATAACTTTCTATATCTACTTGATACTACACCGTGCTGTGGTATCAGGTTTAATTTCCACACATCCATTATTAATAATCTAATAGTTAATCTA